>NZ_BPPH01000009.1:0-102411 GCF_021602765.1 Acinetobacter sp. KAM396 | reverse complement strand
TGTTAGATATCGACGATTTTAAAAAATTAAATGATCAATATGGACATTATGTGGGTGACTGTGCTCTACAACATCTCTCTCATATAGTTAAAGGCAATTTACGTAATCATGATTTATTTTGTCGTATTGGCGGTGAGGAATTCATTATTTTACTAAACAATATTAACTTAAATGAAACTCAACGTATTGCGGAACGTATTCGCTTGTGTATTGAACATCAATCATTACATTTAGAAAACTGTGAACCTATAAGATTTACAGTAAGCATGGTGATGTTACATATTCAATTGCCAACCAATCTCCCTTTACAAGAATTAATTATTCAAGCAGATCAGGCGCTATATCAGGCAAAGATGCAAGGTCGTAATCGGGTCATTCTTGCTTCTTATACAAAAATAGCATACAACTGAAATTTGACAATAAAGATTTTCAGGATTGAAATGAAACTTGCAGAATACCTCCAATATGATGCTTTAGGCTTGGCAGAGTTGGTTGCCAAAAAGGATGTTCAAGCTTCTGAATTATTAGATATTGCATTATCACGTGCCGAACAAACGAATCCTCAATTAAATGCCATTATTATTCCAATGCATGAACATGCACGTCAACGCACACAAACACAATTAACAGGTCCATTTGCAGGTGTGCCCTTTTTAGTCAAAGACTTATTTCAACAATATGCAGGCTATCCGACTTCATATGGCTGTCTGGGTTTAAAACGTGCGCATCATCTTGCAGAACAAAATGCAGAAATTGTAAATCGTTGGGAAAATAGCGGAATCGTTACCTTTGGACGTACTAACACGCCTGAATTTGGGATTAAAGGCATTACTGAGCCAGATGCTTGGGGCGCATGTAAAAACCCTTGGAATTTGAAACACAATAGCGGTGGTTCTTCTGGTGGTTCTGCGTCGGCAGTTGCAGCAGGTATTGTCCCAATTGCAGGAGCAAGTGATGGCGGTGGTTCAATTCGTATTCCTGCATCTTACTGTGGTTTGTTTGGTTTAAAGCCAAGTCGTGGACGCACACCATGGGGGCCGCAACTCAGTGAAGCTATGCATGGTGCAGCGATGCAACATATTTTAAGTAAAAGTGTACGTGACAGCGCAGCAATGCTCGACGCAACACATGGTGCAGATGGTCATTCACTTTTCAAAATTGAAGCTCCTGAACGCAGTTATTTAGATGCAATTCAGCAAGCGCCAAAAAAATTAAGAATCGCATATTCGACCCAATCTCCGATTGGTACAGCTGTTTCACAAGATGCCATCAATGCCATTCAAAAAACCGTACAGCTTTTAGAATCTTTAGGGCATGAAGTGGTTGAAGACCGTCCTGCTATTGATGGCATGCAATTGGCCAAAGATTTCATTACCACATGGTTTAGCCAATTTGCTTATTTAATTGCTGAAATTCAAACTCGCCTGCCAAATCATTCCGATAATTTTGAGCTAGACTCTTTGGCTTTGGCTGCCTTTGGCGCAAAAACCACGTCAGTAGATTACATTCGCAATTTGAATAATTGGGGGGTATATGTCGCACAAATGAATCAATTCTTTGAGCGTTATGATTTATACCTCATCCCTGCAACTGCCTCAGTTGCACCAAAAAATGGCGAAGTTAAAACTCCTGCATGGCAAAAACCAATTTTAAAAACACTATTACATGCAGGTAAAGCACATTGGTTAGCGCAAGGTAAATTGGTCGATCGCATTGTCAAAGAAAACCTAAAATGGGTGCCATTTACTCAACTTGCCAATATTACTGGGCTGCCTGCAATGTCTGTGCCATTGTATTGGAATAAAGATAACTTACCATTGGGTTCGCAATTTATTGCGCCTTTTGCACGTGAAGATGTGCTTTTACAACTGGCTGCACAACTTGAAACGGCTCAACCGTGGTGGCATCAATACGCTAAAATCCGTATTTAATGTAGCAATCAATTAGTAAGAAGCAAGCAAACTATACCCATCCAACTTTGCTTGCTTCTATTTTTGATAAAAGAACGGTATCACTGCAAAATCACCAATCTAGGCTTTGGTATCACTCGACATTGACTGCGATTCTAATTGCTTTGGCAATCCCCAAATAAAACACAGACCAACGAGTGTAGATAATCCTGCAAAAATAAAAATCCATTCGCCTGAAACAATATCCCAATAATGCCCTGCCAAAATACTCCCCAGTGCAACACCTAAACCCCACATGGTACTGTAAAGTGCTTGCCCACGACCTTGTTGCCCTGCAGAAAAGTTTTGAAAAATCAACCGCATGGCAATGATATGAAATAATCCAAAACTAAAGGCATGGATGCTTTGTGCAAAAAAATGTGCAAAAAATATGGATGGAAATAAACCAACTATCACCCAACGTAAGCCTGTTAAAATTAAACATACGGCAACCAGTGAACGCCAAGACCAACGCTTTAAAAACAAACTCGCATAGGCAAACATAATGATTTCAGCAACCACCCCGACAGACCACAATAAACCGATCTGACTTGTGCTAAATCCTGCCTGACTTAAAAAATTACTATAAAAACTATAAAATGGTGCATGCGAAAACAGCAAAATCAATTCAATAATAAAAAATGAATAGACCACTGGGCGCTTTAAAATGGGCAATAAGGGTTCAAGTTGTTTTTGTGCAATGGGTGCGGTGCTTGGTTCTTGAATACTGAACGACCATAGAAATGCCAGTAAAGAAATACTGAGTAGCAACATCGGTAACATGGAGATTGGTATAATTTCTAAAATAGCACCTATGCCAAAAACCCCGACAATAAAACCTATAGAACCCCATTTACGCACTTTGCCATAGAGTTCTGCACGTTTCTCGCCCAACCAAAACAAAGTCACGCCTTCAAATTGTGCCAAAATTGCATTTTGAAAAAAGCTAAAAATCAGCATAAGTAATGCAACAGACTGAAAGCTATTCGGAACAATAAAAATCAGTAACCAAATGCTGGCTTCCATCCAAGTTGCGATGCGTACCAAAAGCATCCGTTTGCCTGATTTATCTGCAATCCATCCCCAAATAAAAGGCGCGAAAAATCGAGTTAAAATGGCAATGGAAGATAAAACACCAATTTCCTGATAATTAAAGCCCTGATCTTCTAAATACAGGCTCCAAAAAGGCAAAAACGTCCCAACAATTGCGTAGTAGAAAAAGTAGAATCCACCTAAGCGTGTCGATATATTCAAGGCTTGCATCAATGTGTATTTCCTTGATTTTTCAAACACATAAATAAGTGCATTATCTGACCTGATCTAAAATTTTATGACAACCGATATATTAACACTGTAGTCCTTTAATTTTGAGTGATTGGCTGATTAAAACGCAAAACCCTGAAAATCAGAGCAAATTTTCAGGGTAATATTGAGAAAATTTCTTAAAATTTTTAGCCGCAAGAAGCTTGTATAATAATTTTAGTTTTCGGATCGACCACCACAGTGACTCGATTCATACGATAATCCATTGTTACAGGCTGACCTGGTGTAACCATTCTCACAATTTCAGCTCGGGTAAGCGCTTTAATTTGTGTTTCAGTCAAACCTGTTTTACCAACTAACTGCGCAGCAGATTCTGGGACACAATTTTGCATGGTCTGTGGCACCTGAGTTTGTTCATTGATAGGCTGATTACTACACGCCGCTAAAGTTGCCACACTTAAAACAGCCAAAACACTATATAACTTTTTCATGTTGATACTCGTTTTTAATTTCTTCAACGCAACTTAAAATAACATAACTGATTTAATACTAGAACTCTTGCAAAAATCATTTTTTAATCAATTCCATGTTGTAAATTACAGCTATTAAATTTAGGCGTAAACCCATGCGTTTGCGCCGATTGCGATAATGCTCAGCAAGGAGAATGGTTTGGTGCAACAAAGCCATGCACTTATAAAAATTGGATAAGCCGAGTAGCGTCAGACGCATTTAAAAATCCCCAATATAATTTATGACAAGTTATAACATTTCATATAAATGGTGTGATTTTTTAATGATCAGTAAATTTTTTAAGTATCTAAATACTGAAAAACCAAATCGAATTTTGAGAGTTTTTTATACAATTCATCTTATCTTGATCTTTAATTTGTTTCACTTTTATACATAAAAAATAATGGCTTATCTTAGTAAATACTGCCCTAGGCTAAATTTAAGACAAAAAAATCCCACATGGGAATGTGGGAAAACTAAGAAACTACAGCTATGTTTCGTTCGATTATTTTATCGTCATCTCACCAACAAACAGTGGCAAAAAATTACTTTTTAAGTCTATTTTACACCTTTAACACAGCCATTAAAAAGCATCGAATGATAGAATTTACGCAAAGTTTATTTCTGATCCAACTCTAGCAAACCCAGTTTGGCTTCAGAAATGATCATCTAATTTTCTTCATTTTGCTTTTTCTTTTGCTAAAGTGGGAAAGCACTAACATCAAGACGCTCCACTAGTCTGATGTTACATTGAGTCTCTGTCTAATTTAGATTGATATGCCTTTAAATCACTAGAACTCTAACAATGATGGTTTGATGTTCTTCATTTTCATCAATCAGTTGTAAACGCTTTTGTTCTTTACTCACCACTTTAAAACGCAAGTTTTGATATTCAATAATGCTCGGAATTTGATCAAAATATTGTGCATCAGCATCAAATTCATCTTCAAATAATGATGTACCAAGTTGATAATCAATGCTTTTTAAAACGATGTATTTCACCGTTGTTTTCATCCTAGCATCCTTTCATTAGTTTTTTGCTTTACTTTTATTTGTATCACCGTTCATGTAAAGATTAAACCTATAATTGTAAATTTTGCTGTATTTATAAGCAGTTAAATCATGAATATCTTATTTTAGTATTTCACTTTTTATGTTTTCACACAATTCGATAAAATTCAGTATAGTTGAGCAGCTTACTCTATTCTTTTGTAGATTTATCATGATCAAACAATGCTGTGCTTTACTTGAAAAACGCCAACAGACTGTGGCTTTTATTGAAAGTGCCAGCTCAGGTTACTTATGTAGCCAGTTTTCTATTTATAAAAATAGCGGTGCGAATATTTTACTTGGTGGACTAGTCAGTTACGATCCAAATATTAAACGTGAAATCCTGAAAGTCAGTGCAGAACTGATTGATACTTATAGTGCAGAATCACCCGAAGTCACTCAAGCCATGGCAATTCAGGGGCAAAAGTTATTTAGCCGTGCTGACTTTGTTGTAGCGTGCACAGGCTTACTCAAACCAGGTGGCAGTGCCACACCTGAAAAACCCGTCGGGACATTTTTTATCGCTATTCAATATCTGCAGCAGACTTATCATTACCAATATTTTTTAGAAGGTAATCCCTTACAGCGTCTAAAAAAACTAACCAATTTGGTTGCTCAAAACCTGATTAATTTAATCCAGCAAGATTCTAATACGCCAACGACATCTTGAAATAAACCTAAAGAATAAACTGCATAACTCACACAATTTATTCATGGTTCAGTCGTACACTCATTTTTATGTATTAAGTGGATGATCTATGCCATGCGCTACAACGCTATTCTTTTCGTTACTACCAGTTTATGGCTACCTAGTTTTGCTTTTGCAACTGTTGGTGGTCCACAAAATATTGAAGTTTTAGGTTTAGATCAAGCAGATAAAAAAATCTATTTATTGCGACACTATTTAGATGGTCGCGGACGTTTACCGCAATTGTATTACTATCAACTCAACCGCAAGCAGTCACCTGCGAAACTGATTGAAGTTCAATCACTGTATATCAATCCAAAAACCAAACGCATTGATTATGATCAGAACAGTCAAAAGTTTGATCGTGAAATTGCTAAAATTAGAAAACGGTTGAAACCTTTGACGCCAATCCGAGCCAGTTCTGCCAAAATTAAAACCCTTTCAAAAAAGACAGCTTATGTCGCATCATGGTTTGATCCTGAAATTAAAGTTCCCCAATTCAACTACACCTACCGCATACGCTATGGCAATTTAAAAAGTCCGATTCAACAGGCGGTAGATTATAAAACAGGGTTAAGTATTTCTCAGCGCTATCAAATTCCACAGCAGAATAAAGTGTTGATGACCGTAAAATATTTAGGTATCCCTTTTGAAACAGGTTATAGCATTGAAGACCCTGTTCTTCTGTCACGCTAATCTCAGCAATGATCCCTCAAAAAAATAAGGTTCCATTGCTTAACAATGAAACCTTATCTTCAGCCTAAACTGCTGCATCACATGATGTTCATGCACGGTACAGCTTTTTAGACAACCAATTAAGCAGCCGAACGCTCTGCAATTGGTACAACTTTACGCAATTCTGGGCCTGTATAATCTGCACTTGGGCGGATAATACGGTTATCTGCACGCTGTTCCATCACGTGTGCTGCCCAACCTGTTACACGGCTCATCACAAAGATTGGTGTAAATAGTTTGGTCGCAATGCCCATGAAGTGATACGCAGAAGCATGGAAGAAGTCGGCATTACAAAATAATTTCTTCTCACGCCACATGACTTCTTCACAACGCACTGATACTGGATAAAGTACGGTATCACCTACATCTTGCGCTAAACGCTCAGACCAGATTTTGATAATGCCGTTACGTGGATCATTGTCTTTATAAATCGCATGACCAAAGCCCATGATCTTTTCTTTACGTTCCAACTTGCCTAGCATTTCACGTTCAGCTTCTTCTGGCGATGTCCAATTTTCAATCATTTCCATCGCTGCTTCATTCGCGCCACCGTGTAATGGGCCACGTAATGAACCAATCGCGCCTGTAATACATGAATGCATGTCAGACAAAGTTGATGCGCAAACACGTGCTGTAAATGTTGATGCGTTGAACTCATGCTCTGCATACAAAATTAATGACACATTCATGACTTGTTCATGCAATTCATTTGGTTTTTCACCACGTAATAAATGCAGGAATTGTGCGCCAATTGAATCATCATCCGTATTTTCTTCAATACGCACGCCATCGTGGCTATAACGATACCAGTAGCAAATAATAGCTGGCAAAGTCGCCAAGATGCGGTCTGCTACATCTTGTTGCTGTTCAAATGACTGTTCGGTTTCTAAGTTACCTAGCATTGAAACACCTGTACGCATCACATCCATTGGGTGTGAATCTGCAGGAATACGCTCAAGCACTTCTTTGAGTGCTTGAGGCAATGCACGTAAAGATTTCAATTTTGCTTTATAGGCAGCCAATTGCTCTGAAGTCGGCAATTCACCAAAGAAAATCAAGTATGCAACTTCTTCAAACTGACAGTTTTCTGCCAAGTCTTGCACATCATAACCACGGTAAGTTAAGCCTGCGCCACTTTTACCAACAGTTGAGAGTGAGGTTTTACCTGCCACTTGTCCACGCAATCCTGCGCCTGTGAGTACTTTTCCTTCAGCCATTTTTTTAATTCTCCTGTTTGAACAGCTTGTCTAATGTATTTTCAAAAGTATGATAATCAAGGAATTCGTATAATTCTTTACGTTGTTGCATTTTGTCTAAGACATTCACTTGCGTGCCATCTTTACGAATGGATTGCATCACTTCAAGTGCTGCTTTTTGCATAGCACGAGTTGGTGAAAGTGGATACAACACCATGCGAATGCCCTGCTCAGCCAATTCTTCAGTGGTGTAATAAGGGGTATCACCAAACTCGGTAATGTTTGCCAATACAGGTACACCTACGGCATCACATACAGTTTTATACATGGTAATATCAGTCATAGCTTCTGCAAAAATTGCATCTGCACCCGCTTCCACACATGCGCAAGCACGGTCAATAACCGCCTGTAAACCTTCTTTTTGCAAGGCATCAGTACGTGCCATGACTACAAAGTTTGAATCGGTTTTCGCATCAACAGCCGCTTTAATACGATCAACCATTTCTTGCTGGGTTACAATTTCTTTGTTTGGACGATGTCCACAACGCTTTTGTGCAACCTGATCTTCAATATGAACTGCAGCAGTACCCGCAGCAATCATTTGTTTAATACTGCGGGCAATATTGAATGCACCGCCCCAACCTGTGTCAATATCCACCAATAATGGTGTATCAACACGCTCAGTAATACGACGTACATCTTCCAAGACGTTGTCTAAACTGGTCATGCCCAAGTCAGGTAAACCGTAAGAATAGTTGGCAACACCTGCACCAGATAAATAAATGGCTTTATAGCCTACTTGTTTTGCCATCATGGCAGCATAAGCATTTACCGTGCCGATAATTTGTAATGGCTTTTCGACTTCCAAGGCTTGTCTGAATCTTAAGCCCGCAGATGTTTGTTCTGTCATCTTCCTTTCCGCTTTTCTTACTATATTTTTCGAGATTCGAGTATATCGAGAATGCGAGATCACGCCATGGCTTTTTAGAATCTATACTCTAAAACTTTAGTCAAATAATTTTCAAATTTATTGCACAATAAATTTTCGTGATGTTGGTTATTCTTTATTTTTGATAAACACAGCTTTTTAGTACACTAAATAAGCAAAATTTAAACTATTTTCTAAAAATATGGCTTTTTCAGCTCAAATCATGCCATGTGCAA
The DNA here is from genome assembly GCF_021602765.1 of Acinetobacter sp. KAM396. Taxonomy (NCBI): domain Bacteria; kingdom Pseudomonadati; phylum Pseudomonadota; class Gammaproteobacteria; order Moraxellales; family Moraxellaceae; genus Acinetobacter; species Acinetobacter sp. KAM396. Next base: position 93,856 of record NZ_BPPH01000009.1, on the reverse strand, counting down.
GTACACTTCGACACAGCACGCTGTACATATATTTGTTATAATGACAATCTCCCTTCTATTTAATTGATGATTTTTTACTCAATATGCACGAACTCGCCCATTTCGCTCCTTTAGGTAAAGATATACCACCAACCAAGCGTGGTCATGAGCGATGTGTAGCGTTATTAGTCAGTGCAACTGAGCTATTTTTAGAGCGTGGTTACGATGCCGTATCTTTAGATGATATTGTACAACACGCAGGTGGTTCTAAAGCGTCGATCTATAAATACTTTGGCAATAAAGAAGGGCTATTCAAGGCCATTTGCGATTATCGCCGTGATAAGTTTTTTCAGGATATTCACATTCCTTTTGAACAAATTGATTCAAATTTACGTGGTTATCTGATTCAAACTTTGTTGAATTTTTACTATCACATTCTAGAACCTGAAAATGCAGCCTTTATGCGTCTGGTATTAGAACAAAGTCAGCGCAATCCTGACATTGCCTTACACATACATGAGCGTGGACCTTTGCATGTTCAATTGTGTATTGCCAAAGTGCTAGAACATGCCAGTCAACAAGGAGTTATTCACTGCGAACACCCAGTTTATTCGGCACAACTTTATTTTGGTATTCTAAGAAATGTTGAGTGGCGCATCATTATGGGGATTCCAAAACAAGAAACATTACAAGAAACAACCAATTATTTAAGTTATTGTGTAGATCGCTTTCTAGAAGCACATCAAAAAGCTTAGAGTTTTTGCAATTTGTGCATCTTATAGTATATTAGCCGATTCCCTTTTTTCACTTAACTAACCAACAACTAATTGTTGTTTTTTCTCATTCAGCAATTATTGTGGAGTAACGAATGGCTCTACGTCACTTTCTAACATTGCGCGATTTTTCGACTTTAGAACTGAATCAAGTTTTGCAACGCGCCATTGAGCTCAAGCGTAAACAGCATAATAATGAAGTTTTCCAGCCTTTTCTTGGCAAAGTTATGGGTATGATTTTTGAAAAATCCAGCACCCGAACCCGTGTATCGTTTGAAGCTGGCATGAGTCAGTTTGGTGGTAGCGCTATTTTCTTATCATCACGTGACACTCAATTAGGTCGTGGTGAGCCAATTGAAGATTCTGCACGTGTCATTTCAAGCATGCTTGACATTGTGATGATTCGTACCTTTGGTCACGACATTGTAGAACGCTTTGCTTCTTACTCTAAAGTTCCTGTCATCAATGCCTTAACTGACGATCATCACCCATGCCAACTCCTTGCAGACATGCAAACCTATGTTGAACACCGTGGTTCAATTGAAGGTAAAACTGTGGCGTGGATTGGTGATGGCAACAATATGTGTAACTCATATATTGAAGCAGCACACATGTGGGGCTTTAATTTAAAAATTGCGACACCGAAAGGTTATGAGCCAGAACAGCGCTTCCTGTCTGAATTTGCACACTGCGTAGAATTGGTCGATTCTGCTGAGGATGCAGCAGTGAATGCTGATCTGATTGTGACCGATGTTTGGGCAAGCATGGGACAGGAAGAAGAACAAAAAATTCGTGAAAAAGCGTTTGCAGACTATCAAGTGAATGAACGCCTGATGGATTTAGCACATCCTGATTGTTTATTTATGCACTGCTTACCTGCGCACCGTGGTGAAGAAATTTCTGAAAATATGCTCGATCACAAAAATGCTGTAGTGTGGGATGAAGCAGAAAATCGCTTACATGCTCAAAAAGCATTGGTTGAGTTTTTATTGAATGAAAATCTTAAAAAAGACTAAGCTTTAAAACCCGTCTTAAATATTCGCAAAACTTTGATGAGTTTTGTTACAAACAGCACCAAAAGGTGCTGTTTTTTTATTTGGCTCGCTATAATCTTGAGTTATGGTCTATTTTTCTAAAATTTCTAAAAGAGCCTAGATAAACAATATGATTGATAAAACACTTGCCACAATTACGCTGTGCACTACTACACTGATCGCGAGTGCTTCACTTTATGCCAAAGCCAGTGAATTAGATCAATATTTAGTCCAACAAAAGATTCTAAGTGCAGATTATAAAATTCAAAATATCGTCGCTTTAAATGAAATTTTAGATGTCATTAGTGATGAAGATTCTCGTACTATGCCTTATCAGGTCGATCAAAATACAGTGATTGAACAAAGTACGGCGACAGACAAACAAATCAATATTCGTGGCATGATTATTTCACCTGACTTCACGCAGTTTGTAGAAAGTACGGGTTATAACAATGTCAAAAATATGATTAAACAAAACTTAATTCATAATTGTGAATCTATTTTTGAGCATCAGTTCCAACGGGTAAATCCCTATGTATTGAACTTAAAACTCAGTGCAGAAAAAACCCAGTTTAATGTGCACTTAGCGAATAATGAATGTCAATTTAAAGTGGACTGAATTGCTTTTAAACTAAAGGAACCTCTGTCTTTAGGTTTAGTATTTAGGTCAAATACGATCTACCGTATTAAACCTTGAGGTTGTAAAATAATGATCAATGCACCTAAAACCACTACCATTCCACCGAACATATCCCAACGTGTTAAATTGACCTGATCTACATACTTTAACCAAATCAAGGCAGTGCAAATATAAATGCCACCATAAGCAGCATAAATTCGCCCCGATGCCGCAGGATGTAAAGTCAGCAGCCATACAAAGGCCGCTAAAGCCAAAACTGTTGGCACCCAAAGCCACTGCGATTTTCCCTGGTTCAAAATTAAATAAGGAAAATAACAACCCAATATTTCCATCACTGCTGTTATAAAAAACAAAAGTATGGTACTGGCAATTTTTGTGATCTGAATATCCATAACTGACTTTACTTAAAAGAGGAATACACAAAAAATAACCCATGTTCAACATGGGTTATTTTCATTCATGATGATGCAAGATAAAAGTTAAGCAGGTTCAGCAGTTTGATCTTCAAATACTTCAAGTTTCAAACCAACCGCTTTACCATTCTCTTTCTTCACAGAAACAGCGACATTACCACCCTGTTCAGCCAATTCACCGAATAAAATCATTTCTGCCAATGGCTTTTTCAAGTGTTCCTGAATCAGACGTTGCATTGGACGTGCGCCCATTAATCGGTCATAGCCATGCTCAGCCATCCATTCACGCGCATCTTGATCAACCTCAAGAATGACTTTTTTATCATCCAATTGAGCTTGTAATTCAGTCAAGAACTTATCTACTACATTTTCAATCACGGTAGTAGGTAGAGCCTTAAATTGAATCACACCATCTAAACGGTTACGGAATTCTGGCGAGAAGGCTTTTTTCATTGCTTCCTGGTTATCATTACTGTTGTCTTGATCCATGAAACCAATACTCACGCGGGAAATACTTTCCGCACCAATATTGGTGGTTAGAACCAAAATCACATTACGGAAGTCTGATTTACGACCATTATTGTCGGTCAATGAGCCGTGATCCATAATTTGCAGCAATAAGTTAAATACGTCAGGATGTGCTTTTTCAATCTCATCTAGCAACAACACACAATGCGGGTTTTTATGAATCGCATCGGTAAGTAAGCCGCCCTGATCAAAACCGACATAACCCGGAGGCGCGCCAATTAAACGTGAAACTGCATGACGCTCCATATACTCAGACATATCAAAGCGTACTAATTCAACACCTAACAATTTTGCCAACTGCTTAGTGACTTCGGTTTTACCCACACCTGTAGGGCCTGCAAAAACAAAGCTGCCGACTGGTTTGTCTGGTGTTTTTAAGCCAGCGCGTGACAGTTTAATTGCAGATGCCAAAGCTTCAATGGCTTCATCTTGCCCAAACACTACGCGTTTTAAATCACGCTCTAAATGTTCAAGTACGCTCTTGTCATCTTTCGATACGGTTTTTGGTGGAATACGTGCAATTTTCGACACGATATCTTCAATGTTTTCAACTGTGATTAAGGTATCATCCTGCTCGGCTCTTAAACGGCGCTGTGCACCCGCTTCATCAATCACATCAATAGCTTTGTCTGGCAAGAAACGGTCATTAATAAATTTAGCCGATAGCTCTACCGCAGACACCAAGGCTTTATCGTCATATTTCACTTGGTGAAATTCTTCAAATTTCGATTTTAAACCACGTAAAATATCAACTGTTTCAGAGATTGAAGGTTCATTGACATCAATTTTTTGGAAACGGCGTGACAGCGCATGGTCTTTTTCAAATACCTGACGATATTCTTGGAATGTAGTCGAGCCAATACAGCGTAAAGTACCATTTGCCAACGCAGGTTTAATTAAGTTTGACGCATCCATAGTGCTGCCCATGCTCGAGCCTGCACCAATAATCATGTGGATTTCATCGATAAATAAAATTGCATCAGGTTTCTTTTTTAAGGCATTTAATAGTTGTTTTAAACGCTTTTCAAAGTCACCACGGTATTTGGTACCCGCGACCAACGCACCAATATCTAAACTATATACTTCAGCATTTTCGAGTGGCTTTGGTGCTTTACCATTCACAATCAACCATGCCAAACCTTCGGCAATAGAGGTTTTACCCACCCCAGGATCGCCCACTAACAATGGGTTATTCTTACGACGACGGCACAGAATTTGTGCAGCACGCTCAATTTCTTTTTCACGACCAATTAATGGATCGGTTTTTCCCTTTTGTGCCTCGGTATTCAAATTTAGCGTGTAAAGTTCTAGCGGGCCTGCGTTGGCAGAGTGTGAACCTTCCCCATCTAACTCTTCAACCTCGTCTTCAGCCTGCGCTTCATTTTTACGCGTACCATGTGACAGGTATTGCGTCAAAGTTAAACGGTTGATTTGATGGCGTTTAAGTAAATAGACCGCAAAAGAATCACGTTCTGAGTACATCGCTACTAAAATATCGGCGCCTTCTACAGTACGGTCACCACCGCTCGATTGCACATGGAAAATGCCACGTTGCAAAATTCGGTCAAAACTTTCTGTTGGATGCGGGGCTTGATCATTATTTTCAGCAAGTTTAGGGGTATGTTGTTCTACATATTCTTCTAGTTCTTTACGCAGTACAACTACATCTGCACCACATGCTTTCAACGCATTTACAGCAGAGTCATTATCTAATAAAGCCAATAATAAATGTTCAACCGTTAAGAACTCATGTCTCTTCTGACGAGCCATGCTAACAGCCAAACGTAAGGATACTTCTAATTGACGACTGAGCATGTAACCCCCTTAATCTTTAGGCTCAATCTGACAAAGCAATGGATGACCTTGTGATCGAGCGTAATTATTGACTTGGTTCGCTTTCGTTTCCGCAATGTCCCGCGGATAGACCCCTGCGATACCTTTTCCTTCATAATGTACAGTTAGCATTACTTGAGTCGCTTGGTCAAGATTCATTGCAAAGTATTGTTGTAAAATTTCAATTACAAAGTCCATTGGGGTGTAGTCATCGTTCATTAAAACGACAGCATATAAAGGTGGACGCTTTAATTGAGGCGGTGCTGTTTGTAACGCAATATCGCCGTCGTCTTCATGCCCCGCATCATCCACACTTAAACGTGGACTCACATGCCAATCGACATAGCCAGATTGGTGAAACGTATTTTTTATTTCATTTAAACAAATTGATCGTTTTTGACTTCGCATAAGGTTTATATATCACACATTATTGAGCACTGGCTTCTGCTTGTGGAATTTCAGAAATAAATGCTGAATCGGCTTCCACAGCTTTACCTTTGCTCCAACTGAAGCGTTTAATCACAGGAGTTGCGCCATTTAAACGGACTTCAATAAAGTCTGGATTAAAGCCTTTAGGCATGCTCCAGCGCCCTGTTAAACGCTCATAATTATCAAAATTAAAATTGCTATCTTCCATCGGAACAACCAGCACTTCTGTGCCTTGAATTAAACGCAGTTCTAGCGTACCGCTTGCACGTCGCTTGCTAGGACTCACTTGCACCAAATCGATCTGATATTCATAAGCATTGTCTGGTAATGGTTTTACCCCAAGATTTTGCACAGTCAGGCTTAAGCCACCACGTTGGCGCAAGACTTCACGATAAATCGCGCTCATGCCTTCAGTACGTTGCTTATCTTCAGTCGCTTGAGTGAAAGCTTGATACAAGTCATTGGAATTACTGACCGCAACATCACGTTCTTGAATCGCAACGTTTAAGCTCTTATTCAGACTTTCAAGACGCGTTTTTTGTTCTTGCACCACTTCAACCAGTTGTTCTGCATCGGCATCGTAACCAACCACAGTTAAGCCCTGACGATGCCCGACTGAATAGCCCAAAAAGCCACTACCTAAAATTAAAATGGCAGCACCAATTGCCAAAGGCGCATTGCTTTCAAGAAATGGCTTTTTTTCTGGCGGTGTAGATGAGGGTGTCGTGGTTGAATTCGACTGTGACGTGGTTTCTGTATCGGTGTTATGCATCGTCATCTCTTGTTTTGATTCATTCAAAACACACATTTAAATCGAAATCTAAATGTGTGTGAAGTTGAAAAACGTGTTCTTATGGTAATAAACCAATCACCTCAAGTCCTGCATGTTCTGCAAAACCAAACAAGAGGTTCATATTTTGTACTGCTTGCCCTGCTGCACCTTTCACCAAGTTATCTTGTGCCACCAAAAGTACTAATTTTTTCGGTTGTGGCTTATACAATGCGATACGCAACTGGTTAGCGCCACGTACCGAGCGCGTTTCTGGTGAACTATTGGCAGGCATAACATCTACAAACTGTTCATTGGCATAAAACTGCTCATATATGCTTTGTAAATCTACTGCATCACCTGCATCAGTTAAATCTGCATAGATAGTGCTGAGCATACCGCGAATCATAGGGACCAAATGCGGTACAAATATAATGTGATTAAACACATCTTTTTGACCTGAAATATTTTCCAGTGCTTCTACAATTTCTGGGTGATGGCGATGTCCTGCTACACCATACGCCTTGAAGTTATCTGCATTTTCAGAATAAATCATACCTAGACTAGCTTTACGACCTGCACCAGATACGCCTGATTTTGCATCAATGATAATGCTTTCAGGTTTCACTAAAGCTTCAGTTTGTTTAAATAGTGGCGCTAAACCAAGTTGCACAGTAGTCGGATAACAACCCGGGTTACCAATCACCTGTGCTTGTTTAATTTGTTCACGGTTGAGTTCAGACAAACCATAAACTGAGTCTTTCAAAATCTCAGGACAAGCATGTTGCATACCATACCACTTTTCAAACTGTGATAAGTCTTGCAAACGAAAGTCTGCTGCTAAATCGACCACCTTGGTATTGGCTGCTACAAGCTCTGCAGCATGTTGCATTGCAACACCGTGGGGTGTAGCAAAGAACACCACATCACATTTTTTTAATTCTTCGATGTTTAAATCTGAGTAGCACAGATCTGTGTGTCCACGCAGACTTGGAAACATATCGTCTACACGACGACCCGCTTCTGTACGTGAAGTCAATACATTTACTTTTACATTTGGGTGTCGTAGCAAAAGACGCAATAATTCAACGCCTGTATAACCTGTACCACCGACAATACCAACTGAAATCACGTGCATTACCTCAATTCAAAAGCATGTTTAAGCTAACGCTATAGTATGACAGGAAGTTTTAGTTTTCTAAACTGTTTTGCTTAGTTATTAGTTGAAATTAGTATTTTCTTTATCTTAAAATATCCAAGTTAGCATCTGGTTTTAATTTATAATAATTTACTAAAATTTAAGCACCCATTCGCCCATTAAATAATGATAGCTATAGTCGGCACCATAATATGAAGCACTGTTACTATAACCCGCATTTAAGCGCACAAATTGGTTTTGATGAATTGGACTCTGTATGTTCAGTTCAAGTAATTCTGTTGATTGGCTCGGTGCATCAGCCACTTTTTCTCGTCCATAACCGAGGGTAATCCCAGTCATCCAACCTTTGTATCTTTTACGCCACCCCAGAGCTAACATACTTTCTTCATAATCTTTAGGATTAAAATACAACCCCGCAACATCATCCGCATCACTTTGATACATACGGTATCGCGCCTGCAATGTTAAGCCATGTTCTAAGGATGGCTGGTAGATTAATTTTAAGCGACCATGATCACGGCGATTATCATCTGAAAATAGTTGCGTTGCTGCCAAACCAACCACAGTAACATGTGGCCCTATTTGCTGATCAACCGCGCCACCCAAATAGGTAAAATGTATACCTTGCTCTAAAGCTGAACGTGTTTCGACCCAATCACGATTTGCAAATACTTCTACTGCGGTACTTTTAGTTAGTGGTTGACGGTAGCTACCATCAAAGGTGGCTAAGGTATGGTCATTTTGTTCAAAGACCCCAGCTTCAAGCGTCCATCCATTTGCAGTTGCAGCTTCTACATTTTTAGCAATAATTGATACTTTGTAAGCGTCACTCTGCCAATCATCAATTTTGTAATTATAAGCACTAAAACGTACACCTAAATAATCATTTGCATTGTTGTATTGAGGAAAAACTTCAGCTGATATTTTTTTTGTTTCAAAACCTTCACTATCATGGCTAATGAAAAACTCCATGCCTGCAGCCAAGTCTAAGGGTTGTATTGCTGACGACTCACCCGACTGCACATGGGTTGAAAGTAAGCAAAAAAAGCATAATGAGAAACCAAAATTCATATTGCTAGATTTCATTTAGTACCCCATTTTTTACGTGTTTTCAAAATTTCATCCAAGTAGCCTAAAATGCTTGCTGGTTGCAACAAGAAACTATAAGCCAAAACATAAATAAAGAAACCCGTTAGGTTTTTACGTATTTTAAGATCCATAGCTTTAAACATACGTTTTTCAATACTGTAGTTGAGAAAACCCAACAAAAAAGCCATAGGCAAGAGTGCCAAAGTCATTGGACCAACTATCCAAAAATGACCAAAACATGCCAAAATAATTCCAGGAATAAAACCAAAGGTAAAGGCAATATCTAACCATGGAAACAGCACATTCCAATAAATAAAGAATGTAGATAACCGCGGCTTAATCAAAATACCTGGATGCTTAATAAAAGCCTCAATCATGCCCCGTGCCCAACGCTGCCGTTGTTTAACAAACACTTTGAGTTCCGTCGGCGCATTGGTAAATACACAAGCATCCTCCGAATGTCCAATACGGTAACCTGCTCTGAGCAATGCCCAAGTAAGTACAATGTCCTCACCTACACATTCAGGCCAGCCACCCACCTCAACCAGTGCATTACGATCATAAATTGAAAATGCGCCTTGAGCCACCAGCGTACCTTGATATAAAGACTGCAAGCGTTTTGTCGCAGCAATGCCCAAAAAATAATCCCACTCTTGCGTTTTTGTCAGTAAATTATGACGTGAATTTCGAACCAAAATTTTACCTGCAACGGCGCGTGTATTCGAGGGATCTGCAACATAGCGCTCCACAATGCATTGCAAAGCAAAATGGTGTAAGTAGGAATCTGCATCAACAGTAAGCACCAAATCATGTTTGGCTAATTTCAAACCCTCATTTAAGGCATGAGCCTTACCTGCATTTTGGGTTAAATCCAATAAAGTCAGCCATGAATACTGAGTTTCAGCCTGTTTGACCAGTTGTGCAGTACGATCTTTAGAACCGTCATTGATCACAATGACTTGCAGTCCACCCAGATAATTCTGTCTATCTACACTCTTAAGCGTGTCTAGAATAGAAAATTCTTCATTGTATGCAGCTATGAGAATTGTAATATTCGGATATACATCTAAAATTTTTCGTTTAGGCCTTTTATCCATCAACAAACTCAAAGCAGCAAAGGAATTCATAAATCCAGGAATAATCGCAATACCATAAATAAAGAATATCGCTGCAACTGACCCAATCAATTGGCTCAAATCACGTATCCAATTTTCAGCCATCCATAAAGAAAACCATGTCCACAGACAGGCTCCAATGAAAGCGATCACAAATTTAACGCGTACAGAAATATAAAACCGTTTAGCAACACTGCTACGATCATGAGTAACCATATACACACGCCCCAACCCAAACACATAATATCAACAAAGTTTCACAAATCAACAATAAAATGTGACCTATGTAACATTTTAAATTATTTATAATTATCTCAACAAAAATAGTTGAGTAAATACTCTAATTATTACCATAAGAAAATAATCATAATCCAGTTTCTACACTTACGCGGAAGTAAAGATTTCGTAAAGTAGCAAGAGCAAGACAATAGATATTTTGAGTTGGAATGTAATAATTAGTTACATTTAATAAAAAACATTTTCAATATTAACCACACCAATATGCTTTACATCATCGGGGTAATCTTACTTAATTATCCTTCAGTACAAATTATATCGTGCAGAACCCTTTTCAGTTGTATATTTCTTCTTTTCAATACTTATGTAAATAACTTTTTGTCTTAATCAAAAGCTACCGCATTTTGCATTATTTTTTAAATAAAGAATAAACCTCAAACAATATTCCACCACCACGGCATCGGTGTACTTTTTAAAATTTTCCGATGCTGCTGGAAATCAACATCATGTTTTTGAACTTCTGCCCAAAAGTTGGGACTATGATCAAAATGCTTGGTATGCGCTAACTCATGTACTGCCACGTAGCGTGTGATTTCCTGCGGAAAAAAAACCAAACCACTATTAAGCATAATGTCATGTTTAGCAGAACAACTCCCCCAGCGAGTTTTGGGCTGACGAATTGAGCAATCACCATATTTCAAGCCTATTTCACTGCTCACTTGCTTTAAATAAATTGGTAAATACTCTTTGGCATAAGCAATAATAAATGCTTTTAAATATGCCGCAGGTTGACGGTCACTGACCCAAAGACAATGCTTTTTTAAATCTAAACTAAAATTTTGCTTTTGTGTTTGATAGTAGATATTTAAAGGCTCACCTAAATTAAAAAGTGACAACTGATTAGGTAGATCCCGCTGCACAAGTCCTTGCTGTGCCTGCTGTTTATGCCAAGTTTCGATCATCCACTGCTCGGATTGCTGCAAAAAATCCTGAATTTGACGCTGAGTACAATATTTCGGCACAGTTAAGCGAATTTGATGCGGCTCAACACGCAATCGTAAACGTGTTGCTTTTGCATGTGCTGTGATTTGAATTTCAGGAAGGTCGGATAACATCATTATTGTTCTTGTTTGAGAATCCACCCCGCCCACCTTTAAAAAAAAAGGAAGAGAAAGTCCTGCTTTTAAAAAAAGGGGTTTGGGGGAGATTAACTCTAAAAGGTGTGGAGTTTAAATTGCAATACGTTCTTCAATGCCATTATTGGTCGCTACTATTGCAATATCAGCTTTATTGATCGCAAAAATACCGTTGGTCACAACACCTGGAATATCATTCAAGGTTTTTTCTAATTCCAGCGCATTTAAAATATTTAAATTATAAACATCTAAAATCACGTTGCCATTATCAGTTACCACACCTTCGCGGTAAGCAGGATCGCCACCTAAAGCCACAATTTTACGTGCCACTGCTGAACGAGCCATTGGAATCACTTCAATTGGCAAAGGAAACTCACGGCCTAACTGCTCTACCCACTTTGAATCATCGACAATACAAATAAACTTACGCGCAATCGAAGCCACAATTTTTTCACGGGTCAATGCTGCACCACCACCTTTAATCATGTGCATGTGACGGTCAATTTCATCGGCACCATCAACATACGCATCTAAACTGCCTACAGAGTTCATATCGACTACTTCAATACCAAGCTTCTTTAATCGCTCAGCAGTCGCTTCAGAACTTGCCACAGCTGCTTCTAATTGTAATTCAGGCAATAAATCAATCAGGAAATTCACAGTACTACCTGTACCTACCCCCAAAATCCCACCTTTAGGCAAATGTTTTAATGCTGCTTTGGCAGCCGCTTGCTTCTTTTCATCTTGGGTAGCATACAGACTCATGACTTCACTCAACTATTTTGACATTTGTTGCCGATTTTACAGCGCAAATGTCTAGGGGTTTGTTACAATACCCGCCTATTTTAAACTGTTAGATGGAAGATTAACATGCTGTCTCGTTTGGTTCGACAAATTTTACAAGCAACGGTCTACGATGTTGCAATCGAAACCCCACTCGACGCAGCGCCACGAATTAGTGAAAAACTGAACAATAACATTCGCTTTAAACGTGAAGACTTACAACCTGTATTCTCTTTTAAATTGCGTGGTGCGTATAATCGTATTAGCCAGCTACCCCAAGATCAACTTAAACGTGGTGTAATTACTGCCTCTGCTGGTAATCACGCGCAAGGTGTAGCACTGTCTGGACAAAAACTAGGCATTCGCGCGATTATCGTTATGCCTCAAACTACGCCAGATATTAAAGTACAAGCAGTAAAACGCTTAGGCGGCGAAGTAGTATTACATGGTGACTCATTCGATGTTGCCAATAAATATGCCATTCAACGTGCTCAAAATGAAGGCATGACCTTTATTCCACCTTATGACGATGAATTAGTCATAGCAGGTCAAGGTACGATTGCCAACGAAATTTTGCGTCAATGGCGCGATGTCGAATACGTTTTCGTTGCTGTGGGTGGTGGCGGCTTAATTGCAGGTGTGGCAGCTTACTTGGGCGATGTCGCACCGCATGTCAAAGTCATTCCTGTAGAATATGATGAATCGGCTTGTTTAAAAGCGGCTTTTGAAGCCAACGAGCGAGTCATTTTGCCGCAAGTTGGTTTATTTGCCGATGGTACTGCTGTCGCACAAATTGGTGAGAAGCCGTTTGAAGTCTTACAACTACAAAAATCAGATCAATCAGGCCCGATTGTTGAACGCGATGTGGTCTTGGTGAATACCGATGAAATTTGTGCGGCAATTAAAGACACATTTGATGAAAACCGCAGCATTGTTGAACCTTCAGGTGCCATGGCTTTGGCTGGTATCAAAAAATATGTCGAGCAACACCAACTGCAAAATAAAAACATGGTGTCAATTGTTTGTGGCGCAAACATGAATTTTGACCGTTTACGCTATATCGCGGAACGTACTGAACTCGGTGAACATAAAGAAGCAATTTTTGCCGTGACCATTCCAGAAGAAAAAGGGGCGTTCCTTAACTTCTGCCGTGCGCTGCAAGGTCGTAATATCACTGAGTTCAACTACCGCGCCAGTGATGCCACTGCCGCGCAAGTCTTTGTCGGCATCAGCCTAAAATCAGGTGAAAAAGAGCGCCACGACATTTATGAGTTGCTTAAAACTCAATACGATGTTGATGATTTGTCAGATGATGAAGTAGCAAAACTACACATTCGTTATTTGGTCGGCGGTCATGCCGATATTGAAAATGAACGTCTATTTCGTGTGGAATTTCCAGAGCGTCCAGGCGCATTACTCACCTTTTTGGAGCGTTTAGGGCCAACCCATAACATTACTCTGTTCCATTACCGTAACCACGGTGCAGCGGAAGGTCGTGTATTGGTGGGTTTAGAAGCTTCGGATGCTAAACAGAACCCAGATGGTTTAATCGAAACTTTGGAAAAGATCACTTATCCATACCAAGAAATTACCAACAACTTGGGTTATCAGCGTTTCTTAAAATAAAAGATTATACACGCCAACAAATACTAAAGACCGCTAATTCCAGCGGTTTTTAGTCATTTCGCTACAGTATAAATCCATAAAATATTTTAGTATATTGCAAGAATAATATAATTTTTTCAGGATGATGCTATGGCGCAATTTGCTGTCATTGGTTTAGGTAGTTTTGGTGCAACTGTGGCGACACAATTGGTCAAACTCAACCATGATGTCATTGGGATTGATAGCAATAAAAAGTTTGTAGAAAACATTGCCGATCAAATTACCCATGCAGTGATTGCCGATGCAACCGATGAACACGTTTTGGAAGAACTGAATATTCAAAATTGTGATGCAGTGGTGGTCGCCATTGGTGAAGATATTGAAGCCAGTATTTTGTGTGTCTTAAATTTAAAGAATTTAGGTATTTCTAAAATTTACGTTAAAGCCAAAAGCAAAGCACACACCATGATTTTGACCCATTTGGGCGTAAGTAAAATTATTCACCCTGAAGAAGATATGGGCGTTCGCATCGCGCAATCGCTGAGTTATCCGATGGTGAGTCGTTATATGAGCCTAAACGACAACCACTATATTGTAAAAGTAATAATTACAGACAACTTGCATGGCATACGCATTCATAGTCTGATGTCACATGCACCCGAAGTGAAACTTTTACTGTTTAAACGTGCCGAAACTATTTTCTATACGCTTGAATCCAATTTAATGTTACAAACAGGTGATATTTTGGTGGTTGAGGGACAACTTGAACCATTAAAGCGCTTATCTAAACAATTTAAGTCAGAATGAAAAAAACAGCGAAACAACCAATTAAAACTGTCAATTTAAGCCCACCTAGTCTGTTGGCGCTTGGCTTTTTAAGCTTTATTTGTATTGGCACAATCTTACTAAAACTACCCATTTCCCATCATGGTGAGATGAGCTGGATCAATGCCTTATTCACTGCTACATCCGCAGTGACCATTACTGGATTGTCGGTGGTGAATATTGGCGATGCTTATACCGTATTTGGACAATTGGTCATTATGTTGTTATTACAATGTGGTGGCTTGGGTTTCATGACCTTTGCAATTTTAGCGGTTTTGAGCTTTTCATCCAAAATTGGTTTAAAACAACAAATTATGGCGCAAGACACCATTGGGCAAACCAACCTATCTAAAGTGTCAATGACCATTAAAGGCGTATTGCTCTACTCATTGTTTTTTGAAGGGATAGGCACAGTTATTTTAACCTTGGCATGGATGCAGGATTATCCATTAAGCGATGCGTTTTTCTATGCGGCTTTCTATAGTGTTTCAGCCTTTAACAATGGTGGATTTTCATTATTTCCAAATAGCTTAATGAGCTTTGCAGATCAATACCTGATTACCTTAACTATTAGTATGCTGTATATCATTGGCGGTATTGGTTTTGTGGTGCTCATGGATATTAAGCGCGCCAAACGCTGGAAAAAACTCTCACCCAACAGCAAACTCATTTTGTCGACCATTGCCAGTTTAAACTTTGTGGCTTTTCTGCTCATTTGGGCGATTGAAGCCAATAATCCACACACCCTTGCAGCCATGAGTATTGGCGATCAAGCCCTCAATGCGTGGTTTCACGCTACCGTTCCTCGCTCTTCAGGTTTTAATAGCCTAGATGTCGCAAGTATGCAAAATAGCTCAACCTTGCTCACCATGCTGCTGATGTTTATTGGTGGTGGCTCGCTCAGTACCGCAGGCGGTATTAAAGTTGGTACATTTATTATTGTCATTTTAAGCGTGATCAGTTTTTTAAGACGTTCAGATGAGGTGCGTGTGTTTAATCATGCCGTATCTGAACGTACCACCTTTAAAGCTTTGGCGGTGATCAGCATTACAGGCATGTTAATTTGCATCGGTTTGTTTAGCTTGCTTGCCCTTGAACCGAAACTAAATTTCTTAGACCTGATGTTTGAGGCTGTATCTGCAGCATGTACAGTGGGTTTATCACGTGGTGTTACGGGTGAATTACAACCTGCTAGTCTAATTATTTTAATGTTGTTGATGTTTGCAGGTCGTTTAGGGCCGCTGACTTTGGCTTATTTAATCGCCACACCACAAAAAAGCCGAATTAAACATCCAACCGCAGATATTCAAGTTGGATAAAAGCTAGATACGATCCGACTTCAAAAACAAACGCCAATCATCAAGATTGGCGTTTTATATTCAGCTAGCAAGGGTAAGAAATCAAACTCAATACGCCTAGAACCAATTCATTAAAGACACACCTAAACCAACATAGGTGGCGCGGTGGTTATAATCAATCAGGCTTTCACCATAACCATCAAATAGTTGAAAATGACCGCGTAATTTGCCACTGATTGGGAAAACCCAGTCAAACTGCGCTGCGCCGTGTGAGTCATCACCACCTTTTAAACTATGACGAAGCATCAAAGAAAAGTCATGCTCTTTCCAGCGATAAAATGCCAACATATCGCCACGCCCGATATAATTTTTAATTTCGGGGTTATTGTCATCACTGCGGTCTTCTTCAATGCGATACCACGGACGTAACATCAAGGCAAAATTGTCTTTTTCAAAACCCAAATTAAACATAACCCGATTCCAACTGCGTGATAGCGGATCAGAACGACCATTGGATTGATGGTTCAGCGTCACACCTAATAAACGACCATACAGCCCCAAAAGTGTATAGTTAGTACGGAACATCAAACTGGCTTCAGGCTCATAATTGGTTTCACGAAATGGACGTGATTCATCACCATTATAAACCTGCCAACGTGATGACTGGGTATAACCTAACCACACATCACCGTTATCCCCCAACAGATTTTCTACTGCTTTGGTTTTTAAAGACAGCTGAAATTTGGTTTCCATTGAGGTCAGATTTTGTTCTTTACCTACTGGAACGGTATTTTGCCCATTCAAACTTTGTGGACGTTCATTTTTATCGGACGTCCAAAAAGTAGGCATCAAATACACCGGTTGATAAGCACGTAAATTCCATGTGCCTAATTTACTATCGGATGAAAGCTCCCAGCGCTTATCCAGTAAAGATACATTCGGATCAAGCTTTGGTACATCAAATGAAAATAAATTACTCACACCCACTGCAATTTTTTCTTTCAGGGTTTCAGGTGCAGGAGCAAGTGCCTGAGCGGCTTGGCGTTCGCTAATTAGTGGTGTTTTTTCTGCTTCAGGAATTTTAAACAATGCATCATAGCACGCCAAACGATCAGCATTTGCCTCTAAAGCCACACAGGCTTCAGGTGTTGCAGGTGCAACTAAGCTAGCTGGGTCTTGTGCATAGGTTTTCGCCACAAACACAGTGCTGAGTGCAGCAACACTCAGCGACAGTCCTCTGTATTCAAAAAGTTTGAACGCGCTCATAAATCACCCCAAGTTTTCGTTGTTATTTCACGTATCAGTTCACTTGTTTAATTTCAAAACCAAGTTCGAGCAATGCTTCACGTTTTGACACAGGTGCGACTACGGCTTTAGATGCTTGCTGCTGACGCAAATATTGCTCCGCAACACGTTTTAAATCGTCTAAAGTCACCGCCAATAAACGCTCTCGCAATACTGTGCGGAATGCGGGTGTACGCGCGTGCAATAATGCATAACATGCAGTAATCGCTTCACCTGCAGGCGAACCTGGTTTATCCATACTAGCAATTAAACCTAAAATCGCTTCTTCTAGTTGATGCGGCAATTGCTCTGTATTAAATAACCAATCAATACTCGCTTCAAAGTCTGCGAAAGTTTCTGCCAAGCGTGGATCACGGTAACTGTAAAAACGGAATGAACATGCATTGCCATCGTAGGTTGCACCGCCACCGTAAGCACCGCCTTTTTCACGGATTGCGCTGTGTAAGAAACCATTACGCAAATATGCAGCCAATACCATCAAAGGTGCAGCATCAGGATGCGACACTTCCACCGCAGGATATGCAGCTGCACAGAATTGCACATTGGCTTGAATCAACCATGCCTGATCTTGCTCTGAATGATATACAGGAACTTTGGTTAAAGCTGCAGAACTCTCTGCGACAGTGAGTTTATCCCAAACTTCTTGAACTTCTTCGACCAAACGATCAGATTGATGTTCTTCACATACCAACAAAAATTGCTTAGGTGCTTGCAGTAATTTATGGTGAATCAATTGCAATTCAGCAATCAGTTTATTGTATTCCGTTGCATCATTTTCAATTTTATCAACCAAATCTACCAACCAATTTAATGCGCCCAAACCTGTATTGTTGTAATCACGCAGCGCCAAAGCACTGTGATGTCGCCCTGCAATTTGCATAGCATAACTGTGCCCAGAACCCGATAAACGTGACTTCCAACGGGTTTTACGTTGTTGCAACAACTCAATAATGCGATCTTTTTCATCAAAACGTAATTGCTCAAATGCCAGTTTCAGCAAGCGGATAGCTTCAAGATTATTCACCAATGATTTGGTGGTTAAGGTGAGCCATGCACTGATCTGATTTTTGTCATCGACTTTAGAACGTAAAGATGCACCCATGCCCAAACCACCGCTGACTGCGGTTTGTAACTGTTGCAATTCTAAATAGTCGTATTCACCTGCACCCACTTCGCCCATCAAAATAGACAGCAAATTAAAATATGGCGATTGAACAATTTCATCAGGAATTTGAATCAATACTTGCTGATAGTAAATTCCATTGGTCCCTGCATGATATAAATTTAAAGGATAATCAATGCGGTTACTGATAATTTCACGCAACTCACCCTGCACAATATGCAAAGCTGCAGGCACATCTTCCAAACCAACTTTTGGCAATAAATTCAAATCATCTGGCGTATCTTGACGGACTTTTAAAGCTTCCGTTTGCGCGACGATTTCTGCTTTTTGCTCATCTGTGAGTTGTGCGCCAATTTCTGCTAAACGTGCTTTTTCAAGTGCGGCATCTTTGGCCGATTTTTCTGCATCTGGCACCAAAGTCATTTGCACACGGTGCGGGTTATCAATTAAATGTGTCTGAATTAATTGCGATAACCACATTGGGTCTTTAAGTTCTTTTTTGACTTGCTCAATCGCAGTATCTACATCCCACACCTGAATTGGGTCATTGTGGTGAATTGCACTGCTTAAACCATTTAAAATCAAGCTCAAACCGTATGGCATACCATCGCCATTAATTTCACGCTGATGCAATTCAATTTGATGCAAAATTGCATCAACCAATGCAGTATCCACAGGCTGTGCAGCCACATCTTGTAAAACTTTTAAAACGCCCGCCTGAAATTCCGCTGCATGTTCAGGGTTAGAACCTTGCACACCACAGAAGAAGGTCATTTCAAAGTTGGAATCATCCACGCCCATCAATGGCCCTGTAGATTGTGCATGCGCCCAAGTTTCCAAATAATGACGCAGTGGTGATGCAGAATTTTCAAGTAAAACACCTTCAACCAAACGCATACCTAAGCGTAATTTAATATCGCTTGCTTCAGGCAATAACCACGCCAAAACATGATAAGTTTTATCTTTCAGTTCTTCTGCATCGACTGCATAGCTTTCAGTCACTGCAACGGGCGCAGTTAAACGACGCTCAGGTTTCGAATACAGCGTTTCGCCCTGCTCAAATTTTGCCAAAGCCAATTGTTCAAACTGTTCTTGTAAATCGTATGCAGGCGTATTGCCGAAAGTCATAAATACCGCATTACTTGGGTGATAATGTGACTTATAAAAATCTACCAATTCTTGATAGGTTAAATCTGGAATATCTTTCGGGTCGCCACCTGAATTGTAGTGGTAAGTTGTTTCAGGGAATAAATGATAAGCCAATTGGTGATAAAGCTGATCGGATGGCGAACTCATCGCACCTTTCATTTCATTAAATACCACGCCTTTATAAACAGGCTCGCCATTTTCCAGCTCAATACGAATACCTTCCTGAGCAAAATCGAGAGGATTTAAATTGGCTGCAAAAGCCGCATCCATATACACCGCAAGCAGGTTTTGGAAATCTTTTTTGTTTTGAGTCGCAAATGGATAAGCCGTCCAATCCGCCGCAGTAAATGCATTCATAAAAGTGTTCAAAGAACGACGAATCATTAAAAAGAACGGGTCACGTACAGGGAATTTTTCCGAACCACACAACACAGTATGCTCTAAAATATGCGCCTCACCTTTGGAATCCATCGGCTGAGTGCGAAATGCGACTAAAAAAACATTTTCATCATGTTCTGTCGCTAAGTGATAATGCACCGCACCTGTCACTTTATGTTTAAATTCAGACACTAAAATGTCTAAGGCTTCAACATGGTGTTGACGTACCAACTGAAACGCAGGATGTACAGTCTGGGAAATGGTTTCAGTGACATCTACAGTCATGTGATCTCCTAAAATAAGCAAATAAAAAACTAAAGCCATTATAGCTTTAGTTCTTTAAATAATTCACGTTGAAAACCCGACTAAATTGCTTGAAATTTGCAAAGTATCAACAAAATATTGCGCTGCGATGCTTGAAGCATAAGCAAAACTAGATCAGGTATTTAAAATAACTATAATTTGGATGATTTTCGACATACACATAATTCTGTTTTTGATAAAAATGTGCTGCCGATTTAGTGTCAGTGTTTAAACATAACGCCGAGAAATTGGCACGAGCTTTTTTCTCTAAATGTTGTAGCAGCTGTTTGCCCACGCCATGTTTACGATAATTTGGCAAAACATAAAAACGACGTACCCGTCCAATACGACTTTCAATATCCTGCTCATTCCATTGCTGGTTTAAACCACCACATGCAACCAGTTGATCACCATCGTAAACAAACAATAAAAATTCACCAGGCTGATTAAAGCGGTTTTTGCCACTTTCCCATTCTTCAATTAAACGATGGACAAAATCAAACCCTTCTTGAGCAGCATGTTTGGCCAAATTCTGTATTTGCGTTGGTAACTCTTGTGCTTCTTTAATTTCGATGTTCATCTCACCTTCCTGATAACTCTGCTAAACCCCTATTTTTCATCAATAACCTTCAATCAGCTGAATTTTATTCATGAAACTACAGCAATCCTGAGCATTGGTGTAAACTTAGTGTTTTTAATTTTGACTGTGATTTAAAGACATGGCAACTGTAGACCTTTTTGCAATTGGTAATGCATTAATTGACCAAGAATTTCAAGTCTCGGATGACTTCCTTATTCAACATAACTTGCAAAAAGGTACTATGCAATTAACCGATGGTGAAACACAAGCAAGTTTATACAACAACTTAATTAAAACGCAAAGACATAAAGGCCAAGCTTCAGGTGGTTCTGCTGCAAATACCACCGTTGCATTTAGTGCTTTAGGCGGTCAAGCCTTCTATGCTTGCCGTGTGGGTAACGATGATTTGGGTGATATATACCTCAAAGGCTTAAATGAAGCAGGTATTCACACCACAACCAAATCAGTCAGTCAAGGTGTTACAGGGACTTGTATGGTACTAGTGAGTGATGACTCTGAGCGTACCATGCACACTTACTTGGGCATTACCGCAGAACTTTCTGCCACACAAATTGATTTTGAGCCACTTAAAACAGCAAAATGGCTTTATATCGAAGGTTATTTATCTACGAGTGACACTGCACGCGCTGCGGTAAAACAGGCGCGTGAAATTGCAAAGGCCAATCAAGTAAAAATTGCACTGACTTTATCTGATCCTGCTATGGTGCAATATGCCCGTGAAGGTTTGGATGAGTTACTAGATGATGGTGTGGATTTGATCTTCTGTAATCAAGAAGAAGCCATGATGTACACAGGAACAGAAACGGCAGAAAGTGCTTTAGAACTGTTAAAACAAAAAAGCAAATACATTGTCATTACATTGAGCGCACAAGGTGCCTTAATTTTTGATGGACACAACTCTTTTAATGTACCAGGTCGTGCAGTCACTGCTGTTGATGCTAACGGTGCCGGAGATGCCTTTGCAGGTTCATTCTTGTATGCACTCAATGCAGGTTTAGGTTTCCAAACAGCAGCTCAACTCGCCATTCTTGTTTCAAGTGAAGTGGTTGCTCAATTCGGCCCTCGTCTTGCTGTAGAGGATTACGCTAAACTTTTGCATAACATTCAAAAGGAATTTGCATAATGAATAAAATTTGTATGATGGAAGACATTCCTGAGCGTGAAGCTCGCTCCTACGAAACGCCAAATGGTGATACGATTTTCATCACCCAACGCGATGGCATGTTTTACGCTTACAAAAATGTGTGCCCACATCTACAAGTGGAACTAGAGTTTTTAGAAAACCAGTTCTTAGACCGCGACCAAGAATATATTGAATGCTCAACACATGGCGCATTGTTCATGGTTGAAACGGGCGAATGTATTTCTGGTCCATGTTTAGGTCAGTCACTCGAGAAAATCGAGATCAGCGTTCATTCAGATGGTGGGATTTACTTAATCAACGACTAAATTTTAGCGGCTTTCCCTAAGCTAAAAAAACTCAAAGTTCCAAATCTTAGCTCTATACAAAACCAGATCATTTATCTATTCTCTCTATGTAGAGTTAGATCAATGATCTGCATCTAATCACATCAACTATAAATATTTCAACAGGCGAGTTTAGCGCATGCATGAGTTTTTATCTGATTTGCACTTAATGCCCTTTCATCTCAGCCTGGTTATTTTAATGCTAATCAGCACTGCCGAAACGATTGGTTACTATTTTAATTTTCGTCCAAGTCAGTTGCTTGAAAATGTATTTTCACAACGGATTACAGAATCGCCGCTTTTAGATGTTAAATTTTCTAAAGTACTGATTTTTGTTTTTTTACTGATGAATTTCAGTGTTTCAGGATATTTTTTACAGTTCTTCATTTACTCACAAAAACAGCATTTTGTTCCTGCATATTACATTATTTTTCCAGCGTTTATTATTGCTATCTTTTTTACAGTCTTCATGATTCACTGTTTAGACCAAGTTATCAAACCTAAATACAGCGTGCGCCAAGTCGATTTGCTCGGACGTTTGGCCACAATTTCAAGTGGCAATGCACGTCCTGGTTTTTCTGCACAAGCACGTGTGCGTGATGAGTTTGGGCAATTGCATTATGTGCAGGTTGAACCTGAATTTGGTGAACTTGAATTTCAAGGTCAAGTAATTATTGTTCGCAAAAAACAATTTCACTATCTTGCCAAAAAAATTTCACCATCAAATAACTTATTTAGCAATCAATAGACCTCTTTTGAAAGTCAAAATTTGATTATGTTGGCCCCATGAAATATCAAAATCTTAACTCGATTCAATGATGATGAATTTAAACAACTTGTTGGAGTTTCTCGTCAATTATTCTTAAAAATAATATCGGTGAGAATACGCTTAACTTGCCTATAAAAAATTTGCAAGACCGTATTCGTTGCGTTTAGAGTAACACTTGATGTTATATTTGAATTTCTTACGCTTTGATAAATCGCAAATTGAGCTATCTGCTAATTAGAATCTAGTTGAAAGCAGTGTGAAACGTACTCTTCAAAAAGTTGAAAATGTTCTGATTCAATCACGAATTTCGCAATGCCGAAAAGTAATCCAAAGTTTAGCGAGACGAATGATTTGATCTTTCAAGTCATTGAGTCACAGATTGAACTTCAAAAAAACCAAGTAAATTCTATAGCGGTAAAAAGAAGAAACATACGTTAAAAATACAGGTCATTTTTAACCTAGAGCTAAACCTAATTGCAAGCATACAGGTCGAATGTGGCAGAAAACATGATCTGACGATTTCTCGTAAATATTTGAATATTTATACATTATGGCAAGTTTAGGCAATAAAAGATTTTATCATATTAGGAGTTAAGTTACTCATTCCAATCAAGAAATTTAAAAATTTATCATTAGCCAAATAGCACAACAGATTAGCTAAGAAATCAGTGCGCATAGGATTACAATTGAACCTATATACGGCAGAATTAATCATTTTCGGCTATGAAAATAACGCTATAGAAAAGGACGGAAATGATGAAGTCTCCGACAAACCTGATACGGTTCATGTTCCCAAGTTAACTTTCTCAAGAGATCCATTGTAGGAAAATAAAATAAGAGAAATCGTCATTAAACTTTAACAAATCAATGAGAATAATTATTAGCTGATAATATCTCTAATTTATTGCTATTTTTAGATTGATTTTTATCCATAGCAATTTAGTCTGATTTGATTTTTTAAAATATAAGTATTTTAGTCAGATTTTAAATAATTAATTACAAGTGTTTCTGTCAAGTTTAAAAAAACTACTTTCCTCCATTTATTTTCTTCACCACCTGAAAATAAAATATTGATTTATAACAATTTAACAATATATTTTCATTTTAACTGTTCCAGCTATTTTTTTTTGTATGTTTTTGTTTAATAATATAAAACACAGTTTAAAAAATAGGCTTATAAAAGTGAGCTTAGTTCCTAAAGATTTAAATAGAAAAGTAGTTCGTGAACTCACGATCATTTTAATAATTAAGGTCGTGCTGTTAATGGTCATCAAAAATATTTGGTTTGATGCCCCAACTATTCCTCAAAATTTTGATTCACAAGTTGCTGAGCGTATTGCTGGCAGTCCTTCCTCAATCAAGGAGACACGTTGATGATTTCTGAAAGCGTGGTCGATCTCTCGCGGTTCCAATTCGCAATGACCGCGATGTATCACTTTATTTTTGTTCCACTGACTTTAGGTCTGGCTTTTATTCTTGCCATTATGGAAACCACTTATGTGATTTCTGGTAAAGAAATTTATAAAGACATGACTAAATTCTGGGGAAAACTCTTCGGTATTAACTTTGCTTTGGGGGTAACCACTGGTTTAACCATGGAATTCCAGTTTGGTACAAACTGGGCGTATTACTCACACTACGTGGGTGATATCTTTGGTGCACCACTTGCAATTGAAGGTTTAATGGCCTTCTTCTTAGAATCGACCTTCATTGGTTTATTCTTCTTTGGATGGGATCGACTCACCAAAGTGCAGCACTTATGTGTAACGTGGCTAGTTGCGCTTGGCTCTAATATGTCCGCACTCTGGATTTTAGTCGCCAACGGCTGGATGCAAAACCCAGTGGGTTCTACCTTTAACTACGAAACCATGCGTATGGAATTGGTTGACTTCGGGGCGTTAATTTTTAACCCTGTTGCACAAGTTAAATTCGTACATACTGTTTCTGCTGGTTATGTAACGGGTGCTATTTTCGTTTTAGCAATTTCAAGTTATTACTTATTGAAAAAGCAAGACTTACCATTTGCACGTCGCTCTTTCGCTATTGCAGCAATTTTCGGTTTAGCTTCTACTTTATCTGTAATTCTACTTGGTGATGAATCAGGTTATGAATTAGGTGATGTTCAAAAAACTAAACTCGCCGCAATTGAAGCAGAATGGGATACTCACCCTGCTCCTGCAGCGTTTACTTTATTTGGTATCCCCAACAAAGAAACGCAAACAACAGATTACGCAGTTAAAATTCCTTATGTCATGGGAATTATTGCAACACGTTCTGTTACCGAAGAAGTAACTGGTATTAAAGACCTGATCGCAAACCACGAAGTTCGTATTCGTAACGGTATGGTTGCTTATCAACAACTTGAGCAATTACGTGCAGGCGACCAATCTCCTGAACTTAAAGCGGCGTTCGAGCAAACTCAAAAAGACTTGGGCTACGGTTTATTGTTGAAAAAATATACACCAAACGTTGTAGATGCGACTGACGAACAAATTAAAATGGCTGCTGCGGATACTATTCCACACGTACCAAGCTTGTTCTGGGCATTCCGTGCCATGGTCGCTTCTGGTTTCTTAATGCTGTTGTTATTCGCACTTGCAACTTTTGCAGTGGCTAAACGCAATGCAGAAAGCAAACCTTGGTTATTAAAATTTGCATTATTCTCATTACCTTTACCTTGGATTGCTGCGCAAACAGGTTGGTATGTTGCAGAAGTTGGCCGTCAACCATGGACAATTGGTGAAGTACTTCCTACACACCTTTCTGCATCTTCACTCAGCACAGGTGACGTATGGGGCTCAATCATTGCATTGGCTGCGTTCTACACCGTATTGCTGATTATTGAAATGTACTTGATGATCAAATTCTCACGTCTAGGCCCAAGCTCGCTTCATACTGGTAAATACCACTTCGAGAAACTTGAAGCTGCGAAAAAAGCCAATGAGGAGGCTTAAGCATGATCGAATATGAATTACTCAAAATCATTTGGTGGGTGCTAGTTGGTGTACTACTAATTGGCTTTGCCCTTACCGATGGCTTCGACATGGGCTCAATGGCAATCATGCCATTTGTAGGTAAAAATGACGAAGAACGCCGCGCTGCAATCAACACGATTGCACCGCACTGGGATGGTAACCAAGTTTGGTTCATTACTGCTGGTGGTGCGTTATTTGCAGCATGGCCTATGGTATATGCAACTGCATTCTCAGGCATGTACTGGGCACTACTCTTAGTCCTATTTGCCCTGTTCTTGCGTCCAGTCGGTTTTGACTACCGTTCAAAACTTGAAAACACCAAGTGGCGTACATCTTGGGACTGGGGTCTAGCTGTAGGTGGTGCAGTTCCTGCATTAGTATTCGGTGTAGCTTTTGGTAACATGTTCCTCGGTGTGCCATTTACCCTAGATGAAACTGTACGTTCAACATATACAGGTAGCTTCTTTGCGTTATTAAACCCATTCGCTCTGGTATGTGGTTTAGTGAGCTTGTCTATGCTTTGTGCGCATGGTGGTGCTTGGTTAATGCTTCGTACAGATGGTGACTTACGTGCACGCTCTGCTAAAGCAACACAAATCATGGGCATTGTGTTCCTTGTGTGTTTCTTAGGTGCAGGTGCATGGTTATACTTCGGTGGTATCGAAGGTTATACCCTTGTTACTCCATACGACACAAATGGCGTTGCGAATCCATTGGCTAAAGAAGTGCTTACCAATGGTAACCCTGGTTGGATGAATAACTACTCAACTTACCCAATCACCATGATTGCGCCAGTAATGGGCATCTTGGGCGGTATCTTGATTATTCTTGCAGCTGGTAAAGGCAAGGCAGGTTTGAGTTTTACTGGTTCATCTTTAGCGGTAATCGGTGCAATTTTAACTGCTGGTTTTGCACTGTTCCCATTCTTAATGCCTTCAAGCCTCAACCCTGTTGCAAGCTTGACTATGTGGGATGCGGTATCTAGTCAAAATACGCTAACTGTTATGACTGTAGCAGCATGTATCTTCGTACCAATTATTTTGTTGTACACCACTTGGTGTTACTACAAAATGTGGGGCGTTATCACCAACAAGCACATTAAAGAGAATTCACACAGCCTTTACTAAGGCTGTGTCTAAGGAGAATAAATTATGTGGTACTTTGCATGGATTCTCGGTATTCTGATGGCATGCTTTGCAGGTGTCTTGAGTGCCCTGTATATTGAATCTCATCAAGACCTTGACGAGGAATAAATAGATGACAGACACTGCAGTGAACGCTGAAACAACAGTTCAAAAACCTAACAAAATTGCGATGGTTATTTCATGTTTATTGGCATTCCCGCTCGCAGCTGTACTGCTTCTACATCCAGCAGCAATGCTGGATGCCAACGGTGAATACAGCCACCGCGCCATGATGTTTATTATGATTGGTATTTCTGGTGGCTTTGTTCATGGCGTTGGTTTCATTCCACGCTTCTGGTTTTGGAAATGGCTCTTTAGCCCGTTTGTGGCATGGCCGTTGATGATTTGGGGTTATTACACTTGGTTCTTTAGTTAATTAAGTGAACATCCTTTAAAAAGAGCGCAAAATGCGCTCTTTTTATTTATTGAATGTCTGGCTATGTTTCAGCATAAAAAAAGCTAAACCATTTGGTTTAGCTTTTTTTAAAACTCAAAATAAAATCTTAGATCAGACCGTTATTTTGGTTCAATAGGTGCAAACGGTGCAACCACATCAGCATTTTGTGCACGATGACGCATAAAATGATCCATTAACACAATCGCAAGCATTGCTTCTGCAATTGGTGTTGCGCGCACGCCCACGCAAGGGTCATGGCGACCTTTAGTCAATACGTCTGTGTCTTCACGGTTTAGGTTAATGGTTTTACCTGGTGTGGTAATACTCGCCGTTGGTTTTAAGGCTATTGCAACACGGATATCCTGCCCGCTTGAAATCCCACCCAAAATACCACCTGCATGGTTTGCCAAAAAACCATCCGTTGTGAGCTCATCACGAGTTTCATGTCCAAACTGTTCTGCCACGGCAAAACCATCACCAATTTCTACACCTTTCACAGCATTGATTGACATCATGGCATGTGCAATATCGGCATCTAAACGGTCAAAAACAGGTTCACCCCAACCCACAGGTACTTTTTCTGCCACAATTTCAAGCTTCGCACCGCAGCTTGTGCCTTGCTCACGCAAAGATGTTACTAAAGCTTCAAAACGTGGCACAGCATCTACATCACCACAGAAGAATGGATTATTGGCTACTTCATTCCAATCCAGTTTTTCAGCTTTTTCTGTACCAATTTGCGTTACATGACCACGAATCACAATACCAAATTTTTCAAACAGGTATTTTTTAGCAATTGCTCCCGCAGCAACGCGCATAGCTGTTTCACGCGCACTAGAGCGACCACCACCGCGATAATCACGGAAACCGTACTTTTGGGTATAGGTATAGTCTGCATGTCCAGGGCGGAACGTTTGCGCAATGTTGCCATAATCTTTAGATTTCTGGTCAGTATTACGAATTAATAAACCAATCGACGTTCCCGTAGTTTTACCTTCAAACACGCCTGAAATAATTTCTACTTCATCGGGTTCTTTACGTTGTGTCGCAAATTTAGATGTACCAGGTTTACGGCGGTCTAAATCTTTTTGCAAATCTTCAGCAGACAGTTCAATGCCTGGTGGCACGCCATCTACAATGGCCATAAGCCCTACGCCATGAGATTCGCCACAAGTCGTTACACGGAAGAGTTGCCCAATACTATTGCCTGCCATGTCCAACGACTCCTTATGCTTGAACAGATTGAATAAATAAATCGCGGTACTGACGACATTGTGCTGCAGTCAGTGCAAAAATGCCTGATCCACCTTTTTGGAATTTAAGCCAATGTAAATCGACCGTATTGAAGTTTTGCTTCATTGCCCATTCAGAATTGCCCACTTCAATCACAATCAGACCATCTTCAGTGAGGTAATCTGCAGCCTGCGCCAGCATTTTACGCACTAAATCTAAGCCATCTTGCCCTGCTGCCAATGCCAACTCAGGCTCATGGTGAAATTCTTCAGGTAAATCTGCCATATCTTCGGCATCAACATACGGTGGGTTAGATACGATTAAATCGTACTGATTTTCTGCTGGAATTTTGGCAAATAAGTCCGATTCCAATAAAGCAATCTGATACTGTTTGTTGTGATGCTCAGTATTGATTTGAGCAACTTCCAAGGCTTCTTTAGAAATATCAGTTGCATCCACTTCTGAATCTGGAAATGCATAAGCCAATGCAATCGCAATACACCCTGAACCCGTACACATATCTAAAATACGTTGTGGTGTTTTTGGTGCAAAATTAGCAGGTAAATTATTATCTGCTTCACGCATTTGACCATTTTCATCTAGACAATATGGCGCAAAACGATTTTCAATTAGTTCTGCAATAGGTGAACGTGGAATCAAAACACGCTCATCTACATAAAATGGTTTATTAAAGAAATAAGCCAAATTCAACAAATATGAAGTAGGTACTTTTTCGTTAATACGTCGTTCAAGCAGACTTAAAAACTCAGCCACTTCGCTTGGTAAAAGTTTGGCATCTAAAATTTCTGGGTCTGCATTCCAGTCTAAAGACATGGTTTGCAATACCAATGCAGAGCTTTCTGCAAAATAATCTTCTGTACCTTGACCTAAATGTGCATCGTATTGACGTAGTGCTGTAACCCCAAAGCGAATAAAATCACGAATGGTTGATAGGTTTTCAGCAGCTTCCTGCAAATGTTCAGGGCTAATTGTCGGTCGATCCACTTAAGGCGCTCCAAGGTCAAATTTTAAAACGCCTTATGATACCTTGTTTTGCTCGGTTTTATAATGTTTAAGCAGTTTCCAAGTAATTTATTTGCTATGGTTTTACTTATTTGATTCCCACAAACTGCCCTTGATAATAATCTGCACGCTCTACTGTCTGTAGCAAAACACATTGCGCGCGCTGCAATTCCGCAAAATCACTTTGAGTAGATAAATAGCAGCGCTGTTTTACACGGTTTTCCCAAAGTTGATGCTGTTGTTGAATATTATTGGCATTGCCTGCGCTGCGTTTCACATAGGCTTTATAGTGTTTTTTGAGTCGTTTAGTTTGTGCTTTTTGCTCAGTTTTAATACATTTTTGCGATTGAGAAATTTTGCCATAACTATTGTTCATACATTGCGTATAGCCTTGTGAAACGCCATTCGCCCAAACTTGAGCTGTACCCAAAGTCAGCATCCCCAATAGTGTAAATGTCCAAACTTTCATATTTTCCCCTGAGCGTAGTCTGGTTTTAAAGCGCGGTAAATTTTCAATATTTTATAATTTTAAAAAACCCAAATTGCTGTATTGATGCTACAAGATTCAGGTTAAAAAGCATATAGTCAATCTCCTGCTTTTTATAGCTGAGTCGATGATAAATGCACAATAATCATTGAAAAATGTGACAATATCCCAATAATTGAATTACTCAT
The DNA here is from genome assembly GCF_021602765.1 of Acinetobacter sp. KAM396. Lineage (NCBI taxonomy): Bacteria > Pseudomonadati > Pseudomonadota > Gammaproteobacteria > Moraxellales > Moraxellaceae > Acinetobacter > Acinetobacter sp. KAM396. Next base: position 63,629 of record NZ_BPPH01000009.1, on the reverse strand, counting down.
TTTATAGATGAAGCTTTCAGCCTTATGAGCTACAAACACAATAATTTGATGGCCATGCGCCAAAGCTATTGGAACGACAACCACTCTGATGCAGTCTTGATTGAAAAACAATTTTTTCAGCAAATTTTGATTGAAAACGGCATTTTTGAAAATGCGTCATTTGATGATGCCAAATATCTATTTTTTTGTTTGCCCAGCGTGATTATTGTAAAAGGTTATGCACACGGTTTTTTACACGATTCTGTAAAATTGATGATTCTCAAATTTATCCAAGACAACAAAGCACAATTGATGAAAAAAGCCGAAACCAAAGTGCAATATCGGATGTAAAAGTACTTTTAAGCCGTTTTTCATACTTTTTTCACGAGGAAACTCGTCGTTCAGCAAGTTGAACTTTTTTAATACGTTAAGACGCGCTAATATCCGTTACAATCTAATTTACCTGCGTATTGCTGATTTAAGGATTGATTTTAATGTCAGATCAGAACGATAAGCTTAAACAACTCAAGACTTCCTCTATGGATCGACGCTTATCCATCGCAAAGGCATCTTTACTGGCAGGAACACGATGGGCAGCCTCGAATGCCACCTCTATGTTTTCAAGCGAAGAAGAAAAAGAACGTAAACGCAAAAAAGCCATGAAAGAACAAGCCGATTATTTGGTGGCTGAAATTGGCAAACTCAAAGGCTCTATCGTGAAGATTGGGCAAATGATGGCGCTGTACGGCGAACATTTTTTACCTGAAGAAATTACGCAAGCACTCAACACGCTGAATAACCAGACTGTCGCATTGGCATGGCCTGCAATTAAACAGCAATTACAGGCGCAGTTAGGTGCCAAACTTGATGATCTCACCATTGATCATGAACCATTAGGCACAGCCTCTTTGGCGCAAGTTCACCGCGCAACTCGCAAGTCAGATGGTTTGGAGTTGGTATTAAAAATCCAATATCCTGGCGTGGCAGATGCGATTGACTCAGATATGAGTCTATTTAGAAATATGCTCAAATTGACTCGCATGGTGCCGCAAACCCGTGAATTTGATCAGTGGTTTGATGAAGTGCGTGAAATGATGCATCGTGAAGTCAACTATCAAATTGAAGCGGAAACGACACGTCGTTTTGCTGCCCGTTTAAAAGATGATCCGCGCTACATTGTGCCGCGAATTGTAGATGAATACTGTAGTGATCAAGTACTGTGTATGACTTTTGAACGTGGTGTACCTATTAACAGCCCTGTTATGCTGTCATTACCTCAAGAACGTCGTAACCAATTGGGTGAAGCCTCTTTGGAAATTGCTGTGCGTGAAGTATTTGAATGGGGCGAAATGCAGACTGACCCGAATTTTGGCAACTACTTGGTTCGCTTAGGTAATGGTGAAGATATTCACGATAAAATTGTACTACTCGACTTTGGTGCTATTCGTCAATTTGACCAACAACTGCTGACCGTGGCGCGTAATCTAATTAAGGCGGGTTATTACCACGACCCACAAATGATGGTGAATGCCATGACGGGTTATGAGTTTTTTGACAGCATCCCTGAAAGCATTAAACCTGACATGGCAAAAGTGTTTCTATTGGCAACCGAAGCCTTTAGTCACTTAGACAATAACCGCGATTTACCTGCAGGCGTGATAGATGAACAATCGCGCTATGACTGGAAAAAAAGTCAGCTGCATAGCCGTGTCATGCAACAAGCATCTAAATCGATGGCTTCGCGTTACTTTAGTGTGCCGCCTAAAGAATTTATGTTTATTAGCCGTAAATTTATTGGTGCCTACACCTTTATGACCGTGATTGATGCGAAAACCAATGTCCGCAAAATGATTCAAAAGTTTATTTAAGTCCCAACTTTTATTTCTTTGATCAAAGCTGTTATATAGACCTAAATGATTGTTGCCCACTCGATGCAATTGTCATTTAGGTCAATTTATTTCAAAAGCGCACATCTTTATAAAAATAATAAGAGGTGGCCCCACTTGTTTGAACAACTAAAAGCGTATTTATAAGTGATATTCCGCTCTAGTTAAGCCACCTTGTTTTGTTGGGGTAGCTGATCATAGTAAAACTCATTGGGTGTCATTTTGTCTAGACTCGAATGAGGTCGTTTTAGATTATAAAACTCAAAATATGCACTCAATTGCTTTTTCGCGTCTGTGACACTGCTATAAGCTTTGAGATACACCTCTTCGTATTTAACGCACCGCCATAATTGTTCGACCATCACATTATCTACCCATCGATCTTTACCATCCATACTGATTTGAAAACAGCGAATCAATCGCTGACTAAACTGTTTAACGATTTAACATTGCCAAAATTGCTTGCGCAGGGTCTTCACTGTTATCGGACAATAATTGCTTATGCATAGTGATATGCTGCATCACCTGAATTTGTGCTGTTTCGATATCAATTAACTTTTCAATTTCTACTGCCAAACGCTCAGGTGTTGCATCCTCCTGAATTAACTCCTGAATCACCTTTTTACCTGCAATAATATTTGGCAATGAATAATAAGGAATTTTCACCAACAGTTTCGCAATCCAATACGTGATCCAATTCAGCTTATAAAACGTAACCATTGGACGATGTAATAGCATTGCTTCTAGCGTCGCCGTGCCTGAAGCCAGTGCAATTATATCGGACGCATTCATCACCTGACGTCCAATTTTAGATTCTGTGCTACGATTTTCCATCAATTGCACTTTGTCTTGTAATGCACTCGGATAAGACTGTAATAACGCTTCAATTTGTTGTTTACGTGCATCATTAATGGCAGGAATTAAAAAGGTAAACTGCGGATATTTTTGCGTCAAAATATAAGCCGCGTCTAAAACTAACGGTCCTAAACGCTCAATTTCACCACGTCGGCTACCGGGCAATAACGCAATATGTTGTTGCTGTTGGTCTAGACCCAATTCTTGTTTTGCTGCAGCAATTGGATTTTCCAACGGCAATTGACTCGCCAAAGGATGTCCGACAAAGGCTGCAGGCACATCCCATTTTTTAAAAAAGGCTTTTTCAAACGGAAATAAACATAGCACCAAATCTATACTGGCTTTAATGCCATGCACTCGACCTTGTCGCCATGCCCATACCGAAGGACTAACATATTGCACGGTTTTAATTGGCAAGTTTTTCTGTTTTAAACTTTTGGCAAGACGTAAATTAAAATCGGGTGCATCAACCCCAACAAAGACATCAACAGGATGTTGGCTCCACTTTTCGACCAAACCATCCCGAACTGCAAAGAGTTTTTTCAAATCTTTGAGTACTTCAACAATGCCCATTACCGATAGAATATCCATCGGATAATGACTTTTAAAACCTTCGGCAATCATTTGCGGACCACCAATGCCTTCAAACTCTGCATCAATGCCTTGCTCACGAAAACGTCGCATAAGTTGTGCCCCTAAAGTATCACCAGATACTTCTCCCACAACGATACCTATTTTAAGTTTCCGATTTTGCAAGCGTTTTATCCTCTAAATTTTAATGGATATGAGTTTTCACATTTTAGCATAGCCACATTATTTTGTAAGAAACAGAAAGTAAGCCGTGGAATGAATCTGCAATCATTTGCGCAGATTTTCTATATTGACTATATCTGTTTTAAGAATAAGTAAATCATTAATCATGACAACAGTTTATTGCCAAAAGTCATAATATATTCACGTTTTTTTGACTTCGGCATATCTTCATGGTTGGTCCTATTGAGTTTATTTTGGCAGGTGTATTGGTCGGCTTCTGTGTGGGTGTGACTGGCGTGGGTGGCGGCTCGCTGATGACTCCCATCCTGATCAGCTTGTTTAAAATTGAACCGCATATCGCAATTGGGACAGACTTACTCTATGCTGCCATTTCAAAATTCTGCGGTTCATTGGTTCATGCCAAAAAAATGAATATTGTATGGCCCATTGTGATTTGGCTTGCAGTGGGCAGTATTCCTGCTTCATTTGCGACCCACTGGGTTTTAGAGAATTATTTAAGCCAATCTACCCATTATAAAATGGTACTGACCGTGGTATTGGGCTTTATGTTGACCTTAACTGGCATCTCAATTATGTTTCGCAGTCAAATTGAATCGTTTTTTAATAAACACCGTAAACAAGAATTGCCCGATATGACCCAGGACCTTGAAAAGGTTAAACTACAAGCTGCAGATAAGCGCGCCCTGATTGTGATTATGGGGATTGTACTGGGTGTATTTGTCACACTTTCTTCAGTAGGTGCTGGTGCTTTTGGCATCATGGCATTGGTGCTCATGTTTCCCAATTTACCCATGATTCGTATTATTGGTTCAGATGTCGTGCATGCTGTGTTACTCACCCTAGTTGCAGGTTTAGGTCACATGAGTTCAGGCAATGTCGATTTTCACCTATTGGGTTGGTTGTTAGTAGGTTCGATTCCTGCAATTGTGGTGGGGACTTTAGTTAGTTCACGTTTACCTGAAAAAGTGATTCGTAAGGTTTTAGGTATTACCTTATTTATTCTCGGAATTAACTTTATGGTTAATCCTGTGAAAACAAAACCGATTAGCACGCCAGAAACTGCAACAGCAGTTTCTGAAGCACAAGCCAGCCAATAATGAGCTTTATCTGACAGAATTTTGCCAAAACAGACCGTTTAATTTATCTACCCGATTCATCACTTATTTTTTAAAGAAGTATTCATCTTTTTATAACAAAATATAGTGAAATTCATGTTATATTCAGGCTATTAAACAATCTTTTGTATCATCAAACCAGTGACGGCAATGAATACTTTACAGTCTAATCCTCTTACACAATCAGACATCGATGACGTGAATATTGAAAGTATTCAGCCACTCGTGACTCCTGCAGAATTAAAAACTGAGTTACCTTTAACTGAAAATGCTTATCAAACCGTTCTTCGTGGTCGTGAAACAATCCGCAATATTTTAGATGGTAAAGACAAGCGTCTATTTGTGGTGATTGGTCCATGTTCTATTCATGACCCTGTTGCTGCACATGAATATGCAGATCGTTTAAAAGAATTAAGCGAAAAAGTAAAAGATTCTCTTTACATTGTGATGCGTGTTTATTTTGAAAAACCACGTACTACAGTGGGCTGGAAAGGCTTAATTAACGATCCAGACATGAATGACTCTTTTAACATTGAAAAAGGCTTGCGTCTTGGTCGTAAACTTTTACTTGAGTTAAATGAAAAAGGTTTGCCATGTGCGACTGAAGCACTTGATCCAAACTCTCCGCAGTATTATCAAGATTTAATTTCTTGGTCTGCAATTGGCGCACGTACTACTGAAAGCCAAACGCACCGTGAAATGTCATCTGGTCTTTCTTCTCCAGTCGGCTTTAAAAATGGTACAGATGGCGGCTTAACAGTTGCTACCAATGCCATGCAGTCGGTAAAACACGGTCACAGCTTCTTGGGTCTTAATGATCAAGGTCAGGTTTCAGTAATTCGTACTAGCGGCAACCCGTATGCACACGTGGTTTTACGTGGTGGTAATGGCAAGCCTAACTACGATGCAGGCTCTGTTGCAGATGCTGAAAATGCTTTAAACAAAGCCAAAGTCAGCACCAAAATCATGATTGACACCAGCCATGCTAACTCAAACAAAGACCCATTCTTACAGCCATTGGTATTAAAAAATATCACTGAGCAAATTTTAGATGGCAATAAGTCTATTGTTGGGATTATGGTCGAAAGTCACCTGAAAGGTGGTCGTCAAGATATTCCTGAAAACTTATCCGATTTAGAGTATGGTAAGTCTGTGACTGATGGTTGTATCGACTGGGACACCACTGAAAAAGCTTTGCTAGAAATGCATGAAGCATTGAAAGACGTTTTAGTGAATCGTTAAGATTTAAAAACGCCATCTTTATGATGGCGTTTCTATTTGTAGCATAGGAAATTCTGCGCGCATGAATGACATTGAAACTCAACTTAGCCAAATTAAAAATTTCCAATTCATTCATGAGCGTTTGTTTTCTTCAGGTCAGCCCACGGCTGAAGAATTAAAACTAATTAAAGAATATGGTATTGGCACTGTTATTAATTTGTCTGAAAGTGATGCTGAACACACCCTTCCTCATGAGGACAAAATTTGTCTGGATGTTGGACTGAACTATATTCAGCTGCCAATTTCATGGGAAACACCATCTTCTGATCAATGTTTATTATTGCTCGATTTGGTCAATCATTTATTAGAAAGCCAAATGGTGTGGGTACATTGCAGCAATAACAACCACGTCAGTAGTTTGATGTATTTATATCGTCAATATTTTATGGATGTGGATATTGCAACAGCTCAAGACTTTTTACATGATATTTGGAAACCCAATGAAACTTGGACAGGCTTAATTCATGCCGTTTCTTTGCAACTACAAGGTCGTAAAGCCACGCAAGATTTACAACAAGCTTTGGAATCTGCTGAACTGTCTTAATTCAGCAGATTACGCAGTTAAATTGCAATGCGATTATTTTGTATGAGAAATCAATACAGTCGCCGTTGCTAAAATACCTTCCTGACGTCCAGTAAAACCTAATTTTTCAGTGGTTGTCGCTTTAATACTAATTTGAGTGACCTCTACATCCAATACATCAGCAACACTTTGGCGCATTTCTAGCGTATGCGGTGCAAGTTTAGGACGTTCACAAGCTACAGTAATATCGGCGTTATTCAGTTTATAACCACGGTCTAAAATAAGTTGATAGACCTGTTTAAGCAATACCCGACTATCTGCACCTTTGTAATTTGGATCGGTATCTGGAAAATGCTGACCAATATCCCCTAGCGCCAAAGCACCTAATAATGCATCGCATAGTGCATGCAGCACTACATCGCCATCTGAGTGTGCTTTTAAACCTTGTGTATGAGGAATTTGAACACCTGCAAGGGTCACAAAATCTCCCGCTTCAAAGGCATGAACATCTAAACCTTGTCCAATACGAATCTGTGCAACCATGTTCAACTCCTGTAGAAATAAATCATTGAAATCTTGTATTCATACTTTCGATTTCGCTATATTAGACCTAGCGCAACATAGTGAAAGTATAAGCGATCATGCTGTTGAAATCTGAGACTCATCTTATCAAAAACTTAAGCACACTGCTGTTATTTGGCTGTTTATATTCATCTTTCTCTTATGCACAAGGGATCGATTGTACGTCTACATCCAATAAAAAGTTAGCGCAGGTGTGCTCGGAGAATTTCTCAGAATTACGTGAAAAATTAAGTGATCAACATTTAACAGCTTATTTGATGAGTGATGCGCCTATTCGCTTGTTAGAAGATACCCAGCAATTGTGGATACAGCGCTTACAGCAGTGCAAAAGCTTGAATTGTTACACTCAGCAATTTGATTTCAGAATTGATCAACTGAATTTTTTCACCTCTATGAATCAAAGCATGACTCAACATTATTTAAAATATGAAAATGGTCAATTTGCTGCGCAGCCCGTACATTTACAAATTCATCAGCTCAATAAAAACAGCATTAAAATTGAAGGCATTGCTTATCGTAATCCAAATAACCGTATTGAAACCCAAAGCATCGCCTTTTTAGCCTATACAACGCCTGAGCAAAAAAACAAAATCATCGACAATGAACATGATTGTAGTTACGACTTTGAATATTCTAAAGCGATCTTAAAAATTCAGACCAAACAAAAAGGTTGTGAACGCTTTGCGGGTATCTATCGTTTATACGATTAATGCTTAATAATAGATTTTATTAAACAAATTAAATGAGCAACCACAACACAATTGGCAAAGTTAAAGCGGCAAATACGGTTTGCAGGCTAATAATTGTTGCCATTAAACGACTATCTCCCCCTAAAACTTGTGTAAGTACATAAGCCGCAGATGCGGTAGGTAAAGCAAAAAACAAGACTAAAATTTGTGACTCCAACACGGGAGTATTTAGACTTAGACAAATTAGCCATGCTAAAGCTGGCATAAATAACAAACGCCCAAATACATTTAATGTCAATACAAACACATCGCGTTGCAAACCATTAAATTGCAATGCTGCTCCCACACACATTAATCCCAAAGGCAAACTGCATAGGGCCATTTGACGAATAAAATGCTCTGCACCTTCCCACAAGGTCAGACCTGCTAAATTAAATAGACCACCAACAATACAACCCAAAATTAATGGATTTTTCATCAATGACCACAGGATTTGCTTTGCCTGTAAAGCCTTAGTATCGCTTAAAGCCAACACTGATAACACATTCACTAATGGGATGCAGAACACCAAAATAATCGCGAACAGCGCCATGCCCTGCACCTGAAACAATGCTGCGACCAAAGCCAAACCGATATAAGTATTGAAACGTACCATGCTTTGCATATACACCCCAAAACGGACTGCGGGGGTTTTAAAATAGCCACGCAAGGCATATAACAAACAACTTACCAAAGCCACAACAAGCCCCACGACCAACAAAATCTGTGTGATTGATTTCGCTTCAATATTTGCTGTTGCGAGGTTTAAAAACAGCATGCTAGGAAATAAAATATAGTAATTTAACTTTTCTGCACCCTTCCAAAATGGCTCATCCAGCATACGTGATTGCTTAAGGAGATAACCCATTGCAATTAAGGCAATCAAAGGGAAAAGTGCAATAAAAATTAAATGGCTCATGGGGTGCTCTGTGTGTTACTGCTACGCTATTGTTTTTGAATTATTGCTTAATAAGTAAAGTAAATTTATTGGATATTATAGAGATTGTTTTGTGTTTACCTCATTAGCTTAGGCTATTTTAAAATCACAGACATGATAAAGATGATGATCGCAACTTACACTTACATCATCTTCCACATAGATTCAGCATTAGCGATGGGTATGGATAGACATCACAATCCCCATACTCGCCAACATGGAAATGACTGCCGTTCCACCGTAACTCATGAGCGGTAATGGGTCACCCGTTACAGGTAAAATACCACTCACCATCCCAGAGTTTAAAAACACAAAGAAAAAGAAAGTAAGACCGACTGTGCCTGCATACAAACGCCCGAAATTATGGAAACAATTCATCCCAATCATCAAACAACGTAAAATAATCGCCGCAAACAAACTGAATAGTAAAAATACGCCAATAAAACCAAACTCTTCGGCATAGGTCGACATAATAAAGTCAGTATGATGTTCAGGTAGATAACCCAAATGCGATTGTGTTCCTTCTAAATAACCTTTACCCGTAAAGCCGCCTGAACCAATGGCGATTTTGGATTGAATAATATTCCAGCCCGCCCCCAAAGCATCAGATTCAGGATCAAACAAGGTCAAGACTCTTTTCTTTTGGTATTCCTGGAAAAAGAACATCCAAAGCAATGGTGCTACAACAGCCAGTGCGGTGATAGCTCCTAAGATTAATCGCCATGACATGCCACTTAAAAACAGTGCAAAGACACCGGGAATAATCAAACCAATGTTTAAGTCGGGTTGCAATGCCACCAAGACAAAAGGAATCATCATAATCACTAAAGCGACAATGATGTGGATAAATTTAGGCGGGAATGCACGACGCGAAAAGTGCCATGCCATCATCAATGGCATGGCAAATTTCATAAATTCACTGGGCTGCATACTGCCAATACCTGGCAAGCTGATCCAACGTTTTGCCCCCATACGGGTTTCACCAATGACCAGAACCAAAGCTAGCATGATCACTGCAAAGATATAAAAATATGGACTGGCAGCTTGATATACCTTCGGCGGAATTTGCGCCAAAATAATCATGGCGATAAAACCAATGCCAAAACTGGTCGCTTGGCGCAGCACCATCCCCATATCTTGCCCGGTGGCACTATATACCACCATTAAACCTAGAATCGCATTTAAAATCAGAAAACACAGCAACCATGGATCTAAATGTAATTTAGTCCAGCGTGAAGATTCATTTTTAATGCTTCTACCATCACGTAATGAGTGACGTAAAAAACGATACTGCTGCGATGGGTTCATGCGACTCGAAAATAATTTAAAATAGACAGGATGAACAATTATAGAAGCAAAGCCGCACAGAGTGAATCATTAAAGCTGAATCGTTAAAGATTCAAGTTTAACGCGTTGTTTATCACACTAGATTTTTATCATCCACGTTGTTGTGAGGCTAAAATTAAACGCGCCAACTCTAGATCATCCGGATAGGTAATTTTAATATTATCTGAACGACCTTGCACAACATTTACAATTTGCCCTGCTGCTTCTAAAGCACTGGCCTCATCGGTAATCGTCAATTGCTGTTTTAATGCAGATTCTATAACTGTTTTAAGCACATCAAGTTTTGCAATTTGCGGAGTTTGCGCTTGCCAGAGTTGATCACGGCTTACCGTAGTTTCAATTTTTGTGCCTTGACTTACCTTTTTTAAAGTATCACGCACAGGAATAGCCAAAATGGCACTTTGATCTGTTGCCAGTGCAGTCTGATACAACTGTTCAAGGCATGCAACTGTCACACAAGGACGCGCTGCATCGTGCACCAAAACCCAGTCATCTGCATGAGCGATTTCAGATAAATAATGCAGTGCATTCAAGACTGAATCCACTCGCTCTGCACCACCTGCGCAAAAATGTGCTTTTGCTTTTTGCGCCAAGTTTAGGCTTTCTGCTACATCATCTGCTTGACCAATCGCTAAAACATAACCTGCCAAAGGCAAATGATTTAAACGTGCGATGCTGTGCTCTAAAACTGTTTGATCTTGAATATACTGATATTGTTTGAGGTCAGTTCTAGAAAAACGACGACCAGAACCCGCTGCGGGAATAACCGCCCAAAGTTTAGGGTGTCGCGGCGGTTGTTGATGCTGCAGGTTGTTGTGATTCATTGTTGCGTAAATCTACTGAGGAGTCTGGTTGAATATAAATTGGTTTATATTGTGTACTTATGGTGCTCATTTGCACAAAGGTTTCATGTGGCTTAATTAAGCCTAAATCTAAACGGGCATGCTCTTCAATCGCTTCTACCCCATTTTTTAAATCATAAACTTCTGCTGCAAGTACGCGATTGCGTTCCTTCAGTTCTGTATTTAATTCTATTTGTTGTTGAATTTTTTCTGTCAGTGCAGCATGGTCACGATAACCACCCTCACCAAACCAGTGTAAATATTGAAACCCTGCGATCAAAAAGATCGCAAGGCCCAACAATGCTTTACTCGCCTTGGAGTCAAATACATTTAATAGAGACATCTACTGATTTCGCTTAGTTCAAACCTTTGAACTCAGCTTTACCGCGATATGCAGCATTAGTCAATTCTTCGATACGAAGTAATTGGTTATATTTTGCTACACGGTCAGAACGGCAAAGTGAACCAGTCTTGATTTGACCTGCTGCTGTACCTACTGCAAGATCTGCAATTGTAGAGTCTTCAGTTTCACCTGAACGGTGTGAAATAACAGTTGTGTAACCATTCGCTTTAGCAAGATAAATAGCATCAAGCGTTTCAGTCAAAGTACCAATTTGGTTGTACTTGATTAGGATTGAGTTACCCACTTTTTCATTGATACCACGTTGTAAGATTTTCGGGTTAGTTACGAACAAATCATCACCGACCAATTGAATCTTATCACCTAAAATCGAAGTCAGGTAAGACCAACCTTCCCAATCAGATTCATCTAAACCATCTTCAATTGAGATAATTGGATATTGATTCACAAGACCTGCTAAATAGTCAGAGAATTGGTTGCTTGTGAATGCTTTGTTGCCTTCACCTGCAAGAATATACTGACCATTTTTGTAGAATTCTGAAGATGCACAGTCAAGCGCCAACATGATGTCAGAACCAGCTTTGTAGCCAGTCTTCTCAATAGCTTCAAGAATAACTGTGATGGCTTCTTCGTTAGAACGTAAGTTTGGCGCAAAACCACCTTCGTCACCCACTGCTGTGTTCAAACCTTTTTGGTTCAATACCGATTTTAATGAGTGGAAAATTTCTGCACCAGCACGTAATGCTTCAGAGAATGAAGTGAAGCCGACTGGCTCAATCATAAATTCTTGAATATCAACGTTATTGTCCGCATGTGAACCACCATTTAAGATGTTCATCATTGGTACAGGCATAGTTAAAATGCTGTTGTTACGAAGGTTAGCGATGTATTGGAACAGGGGAATTTTCTTTTCGTCAGCAGCAGCGCGCGCAGCAGCCAAAGACACGGCTAAAGTTGCGTTTGCACCTAATTTTTCTTTGTTTTCAGTACCATCAAGTGCAATCATAGTGTTGTCGATGTCTTTTTGTTCAAACACCGACTTACCAAGTAAAGCATCACGAATCAAAGTATTTACGTTGTTTACCGCAGTTTTAACGCCTTTACCTAAATAACGTGCTTTGTCGCCATCACGAAGTTCTAGAGCTTCACGAGAACCAGTTGAAGCACCTGATGGTGCACATGCACGGCCAACTACGCCAGATGCTAAGATTACGTCTGCTTCGATGGTTGGGTTACCACGAGAGTCCAAAATTTCACGTGCACGAATGTCAACGATTTGGCTCATGAACAATTCCTCAGTTGATTAATAACGTGATGCTTTAGGCATCAATGATTCTATAATTTAATAATGGGTCTAATTTAGTGTGTATCTAGCTTTTGGAAACCTTTTACCAAAGTATCCAACTCTTTAAGCTGTGACAAGAACGGCTCAAGTTGTGATAAACGCAACGCACATGGGCCATCACACTTTGCCTGCTCTGGTTCAGGATGTGCTTCTAAAAATAAACCTGCCAAGCCAGTTGCCATACCAGCACGTGCCAATGTGGTAATTTGTGCACGACGACCACCTGCCGAATCCGCACGACCACCTGGAGTTTGCAAAGCATGGGTTACATCAAAGAACACAGGTACATTCATTTCTTTCATAATGTCAAAGCCCAGCATATCGACAACCAAGTTGTTGTAACCAAATGCTGAACCACGTTCGCAAAGAATCAATTTGTCATTCCCTGCTTCTAAACACTTATGCAAAATATGACGCATTTCGTGCGGTGCAAGGAATTGTGCTTTTTTGATGTTGATAATGGCTTGAGTTTTCGCCATCGCTTCAACTAAATCGGTTTGACGGCTTAAAAAAGCAGGAAGCTGAATAATGTCCGCCACTTCTGCCACAGGCGCCGCTTGATACGGCTCATGTACATCGGTAATGATTGGCACATTAAAATGCTTTTTAATGTCAGCTAGCCATTCAATGCCTTTTTCTAAACCCGGACCACGAAATGAGTTCAGGCTAGAACGGTTGGCTTTGTCAAAACTAGCTTTGAATACATACGGAATATTTAAGCGTGTGCAAATATCCACATAAGTTTCAGCAATTTCAAATGCAAGGTCTTTAGACTCAAGTACATTCATGCCGCCAAACAATACAAATGGCAAATGATTCGCCATTTGTATATCACCCAAACGAACAATTTCTTGTGGTTTTAATTGTGACATTTCAACTTCCTAGTTTATCCCTAAAGCCATCTTATTTGTTTTTTTGATGCTGTTGTTTTGCTGCATCAATAAAGCTAGCAAACAATGGATGTCCATCACGTGGCGAGCTGGTAAATTCTGGGTGGAATTGTACCGCAATAAACCATGGATGTTGCGGAATTTCAACCGTTTCAACCAAGTGCTGAATAGGTGAATAACCCGAAATTTTAAGACCAGCTTCTTCAAGTACTGGAATATAACGGTTATTCATTTCATAGCGATGGCGATGACGCTCTACAATTTCTGCCGAACCATACACTTCACGAGTTTTAGTACCTTCAACCAATTCAGATTTTTGTGCACCTAAACGCATAGTGCCACCCAAGTCAGAATCGACAGAACGCTGTTGAACTTCACCGCGCTCATCTAACCATTCAGTAATCAAACCAATAAGTGGCGACTTAGTCGAACGGTTAAATTCTGTTGAACTTGCATCGGCAATACCTGCCACATTACGGGCATATTCAATCACAGCCAACTGCATACCCAAACAAATTCCCAAGAATGGTACACTGTTTTCACGTGCATATTTGATGGCTTGCATTTTGCCTTCAGTACCGCGCTCACCAAAGCCGCCCGGTACTAAAATTGCATCAGCCTCTTTAAGTACGCTATTAACGTCTTGGCTTTCAAGCTCTTCTGCATTGACATAGTCAATTTCAACTTTGACGCGGTTTTGAATACCCGCATGTAATAATGCTTCGTTTACAGACTTATAGGCATCTGGTAATTCAACATATTTACCCACCATCGCCACACGAACGCTGTATTCTGGGTTTAATAATGCATCGACTACGTTATCCCAATCAGATAAATCTGCTTCTGGAAAATCATTGAAGCCAAAACGCTCACAGATTAAATCATCTACGTCTTGTTCATAAAATGTACGTGGAATTTGGTAGATAGTTTTTGCATCTTTACATACCACAACCGCACGTGCTTCTACGTTAGTAAATAACGCAATTTTACGGGTTGTGTCTGCATCAACATCGTGCTCAGTACGGCAAATGAGAATATCTGGCTGAATACCGATAGATAACAATTCTTTGACTGAGTGTTGAGTTGGCTTGGTTTTTAACTCTGCCGCAGATTTGATATATGGCAATAAAGTTAAGTGCATAAGCATGGTGCGCTTATGCCCTAATTCCACCATCAATTGGCGTACAGATTCCATGAATGGGAGAGATTCAATGTCACCTACTGTACCGCCAATTTCTACGATTGCGACATCGTAGCCTTCGCCAGCGCGAAGTACACGTTCTTTAATATTGTCGGTAATGTGTGGAATCACCTGAACGGTACCGCCCAAGTAATCACCACGGCGCTCTTTATTTAGAACGTCTTGATACACACGACCAGAGGTAAAATTATTTAACTTGGTCATTTTCGCACGACGCAAGAAACGTTCGTAATAACCCAAATCTAAGTCAGTTTCGGCACCATCCTCTGTGACAAAAACTTCACCATGTTGGAAAGGACTCATTGTCCCTGGATCGACATTAATGTATGGATCCATTTTGACCATGGTTACTTTTAAACCACGGGCTTCTAAAAGTGCAGCAACTGAAGCAGCTGAAATACCTTTACCTAGTGATGAAACTACACCACCAGTTACGAAAATAAAATGGGTCATTGGGTTTCTCGTACAATCGAGCCTAAACAGGCCTGCAATGTTGCGCAATTTTACTTTACTCTGCACCAATAAAGCAAAGTCATTCCGCATCAATTCATAGAACAATAAACAATTGGCTATTTTATCAGCATTTCCTGTAAAAAATTAGAACTTCTTGAGAGGATTTTCATCTGTCATTTTATTGCTATAATACGTCCGTCTATCCGATCTTTAATTTTGTGCAATTATGAATAAGAAACTTTTAATTTGTGGTGCAATTGCAACGGCGTTGTTAGTGACTGCATGTGTAAAAAAAGAACAGCCAAAGCAAGATGAGCAAGAACAAGTAGAGGTTCAAACTGAACAAACTACTGAAACTACTCAATTTGAACCGCTAGAACCTGTTGAAAACATTCAAGATGCTGAACCAGAATCGCCCGCACAGGTAGAAGTGGAACGTACTGAAACAGCGAACACCACGACTGAAATCCCTCGTGAAACACCTTCACAACCTGCTGCTGCACCTGCACCTAAAGCGGCAGCTCCTGTTGCAGAAGACAAACCAACTCAAGCACGTCCAAGCAATAACGCAGGTGCTCAATCTGAAGATGATGCTGTTGCCGCTGCAATTGCTGCTGCAACCCCAGCACTTGAGAACTAAACGCTCACTTAAAACTTAGCTTTAAGTCAAAGTCAGTTTTAACAAGTCAGTTCTCATCTTGGATTTGAATTAACGTAAAAAAACCCAGTCATTTCGTACTGGGTTTTTATTAACTTGAATGAGTCGTCACCAGGATAATTCGTGAATATACTTTAAATGCAAATACATACTTCTGTATGCAATTGTGCGATTCACTTTAACTTGCCTGCTGCAACTGCGAATGTACTTTAAAATAATTCGAAATCAAACGTGAAGCCCAAGATTTAGTAAAACCGACACCTTCATAAAAACCACAATGACTGCCTTTACGGGTCGTCACTACCATAATATTTGGCATTTTTCGGATGGTTTCTTTATAAGGGTCAAAGTTTTTGATGTGACACACAGGATCATCTTCTGCATTTAAAACCATAAGTGGAATTTTGACATGCTCAAACACATAAATTGGGTTAATGGCTTTTGTGTAGCTGTCATAGTCTTCAAAACCCGCCATTTCAAAATATGCCTTTTCAAACTCGGCTAGACTGGTCGCACTCAATACTTGTGATAAAGATTTAAGATTTTTCCAAATGTCCTGATGGGGGTGAATAAAAAACTGGAATAATTTTTTGGTCATCACTTTACTGTAAAAAGGATGCACGTATTGAAAGCCTAATTCGGTGTTATATCCTGGGCACAGTGCAAATGCTGCTTTAATTGGGGTTTGCTCACCTTCTTCACCCAAATAGCGCACTAATAATCCTGACCCTGCCGAAGAACCGACTCCATATAATTCAGAATGAGGAAATTGCTGCTGAATAAACGCTATTTGCTCACGCAAATCATGTGTCGAACCGAAGATATTTATTTGTGGTACAGGCATAGGTAAATCACCATGTCCCCGACGTAAACATAAGGCAATGCGCCACTGTGTCTGTTGATGTAAATCACGCACCAACTCACGCATACTCTCCAAAGAACCTGTAATGGTGTGCATTAAAACAATCGTGGGAGTATCTGCAGGCAAGTCGTACCCCACCCAAGCAACTGCGGTGATACCGCCATCTTGCATAGTGAGTTGATCAACCTGATCATACTGCTGACGAATGGTTTTCTTTTTAATTAAATCAAAATACAAAAGATGCACGTGCGTATTTGACAACCACGGCGTTGGTCGGTATTTTTCTTTGAGCTGGGGTAAATAATCCAATACCCGACGGATTTCCCCATGCGGATGATAATATAGTGTCGGTATATCTGCGCCTGTGATCTGATCTAAAACCGCTTGTGTAATTTGCGCTATTTTTTGTAGTGTAGACATCATTTTACTCCCAGCAATCCATTTACTTCATCCCACAGCGACCTAAAAACGATTTCTATAAAACAACTACATCGCCATACACACGCTTTATTTTATTTTTCAGTTGGCATAAAGGCAATCATACGTTGTCCCATTTGTACAGCCAATGCTTCTAAACCACTCTTCGGGCGAATCATCACTTCAAAGTCCACAATTTGTCCTTGTGTATTGAATTGAATCATATCAATTCCTTTAAGTTTTTTATCTCCGACATTGGCGGAAAATTCAAGTACAACATTGCAACCATCTTCCGTATAAAACTCACGGTGATAAGAAAAGTTTTCAAAAACCTGAATTACATTGGTTAAAATAAAAAACACCACTTGTTTGCCCGCATACGGTTGATACGCCACAGGTGAGCGAAACACCACATCATCTGCCAGCAATTCACTCAGAATAGACATATCGCGGTTTTGCAGCATTGTATGCCAACGCTGTACGGCTGATTTTGTTGTTTCTAAGATCATCTTAAGTTCCTTTTTTTATTTTGATATTTCCTTACTATGTAAAGTGCCTAAGCGAGACTGAAGCACTGCTTTAATTCGAAGCACAGGAAAAGTAGATTAGAAAATTTTGTATAAGAATCACTCTCAAGCTCCATTTTTTCAAAGGACAGAGACGGTTATTAACCCTCTCCCTAACCTTTTCTCATAAGGAAAGGGAGAAGGAGTTGCATTAAATTTTCGCAGCCAATTCAGCACCCTGACGGATTGCACGTTTGGCATCTAATTCACCTGCTTCTTTCGCCCCACCAATCAAATGTACATTCTTACCTGCTGCCTGTAATTGCTCATACATGGCGGTGTAAGATTCCTGCCCCGCACAAATCACTATATGATCAACCTCTAGCACTGTGCTTTGACCATTTACGGTAATGTGCAAGCCTTGATCATCAATCAGGTCATAACTTGCCCCTGCAATCATTTTAACGTCACGTTTTTTTAAACCTGTGCGATGAATCCAGCCTGTTGTTTTACCCAAGCCTGCACCCACGGACGATGCTTTACGTTGTAACAAATAAATTTCACGTGGAGATTCTTCAACTTTTGCAGCTTTTAAACCACCAACATGCGCATAATTGGTATCAATGCCCCATTCATCGTAGAATTTTTCAGGATTTAGGCTACCACTTTCACCTTCATGGCTTAAATATTCTGCAGTATCAAACCCAATACCGCCTGCCCCAATAATCGCAACACGTTGACCTACAGACTTACGTTCTTTTAAAACTTCAATATAACTCAGCACTTTAGGATGATCGATACCTGGAATATCAAGCTGGCGTGGGGTTACCCCTGTTGCCACGACAATTTCATCAAAGGAAGAATTTTCTAGCTGCTCAAAAGTCGCCACATGATTCAGTTGTAGTTTAATATTCGGTTGTAACTCAATTTGACGCTTGAAATAGCGTAAAGTTTCATAAAACTCTTCTTTACCAGGAATAGTTTTGGCGATATTAAACTGCCCACCAATTTGATTCGATGCTTCAAAAATCGTCACCTGATGCCCACGTTCTGCTGCATAGGTTGCAAAGCTTAAACCCGCAGGCCCAGCGCCAATCACCGCAATATTTTTAGTTTGAGTCGCTTCTTTAAAAATCAGTTCTGTTTCATGGCAAGCACGTGGATTAACCAAACATGAAGCAATTTTCATAGAGAAAATATGGTCTAAACAGGCTTGGTTACATCCAATACAAGTATTAATTTCATCACTACGTCCTTGCTCTGCTTTTTGTACAAAGAACGCATCGGCTAGCATTGGACGTGCCATAGACACCATATCGGCATGTCCTGCAGCCAAAACATGCTCAGCCATTTCAGGGGTGTTAATACGGTTTGAAGTGATCAGTGGCACTTTAACCAAACCTTTTAATTTCTCTGTCACCCATGTAAAAGCTGCGCGAGGGACTTTGGTAGCAATGGTTGGGATACGTGCTTCATGCCAGCCAATCCCTGTATTGATAATGGTTGCACCTGCTTTTTCAATCGCTTGTGCCAATTGCACCACTTCTTCAAAACTCGAACCGCCTTCGACTAAATCCAACATCGACAAGCGGTAAATAATAATAAATTTTTCACCGACTTCTGCACGGGTACGCTTCACAATTTCAATTGGGAAGCGAATACGGTTTTCATAACTGCCGCCCCATTCATCATCACGATGGTTCGTACGCGCAGCAATAAATTCGTTAATTAAATAACCTTCTGAACCCATAATTTCCACACCATCATAGCCTGCATATTGCGCTAATTTGGCACAGTTCACAAAGTCGGCAATGGTTTGCTGTACTTCTGCCGAAGTCAGTGCATGTGGTTTACTTGGGTTAATCGGTGCCTGAATTGCTGATGGTGCGACAATATCAGGCTGATAAGAATAACGCCCCGTATGTAAAATCTGTAAGGCAATTTTGCCCCCTGCATCATGCACAGCCTGAGTCACTACTTTGTGTTTTTCTGCCTCTTGAAGAGTATCGAGTTTATTACCACCTGCAAATGTTAAGCCTGCATCATTCGGTGAAATTCCACCTGTAACAATCAGACCCACACCACCTTTGGCACGCTCTGCATAAAAAGCCGCCATGCGTTCGTATCCACCCGGTGCTTCTTCTAGTCCAACGTGCATTGAACCCATTAAGACCCGATTTTTTAAAGTGGTAAACCCTAAATCTAGAGGTGCAAGTAAATGTGGATAGTCAGACATATAATCTCCCTGCTGGCAAAAATGCTGGCTGTTTTATGCTTAATGCAACTTGTTGCATACTTTTATATTCTAGATTTGATTTTTATGCAACATGTTGCATAATAAAAGCTGAAAAATAATGTTGCTCTGTTTATGTCGCTCGCTCACGTTTTATTGACCAGTCTAATTGAAAAACCCAGTAATGGTATTGAATTGGCACGCCGTTTTGACCGTTCTATGGGTTTTTTCTGGAATGCGACCCATCAACAAATTTACCGTGAACTGAATGGCATGCTAAAAAAAGGCTGGATTTCAACCTTAGAAGATGAAGATTCTAGCAGTCGCAGCAAAACCTATCAGGTAGAAGCGTTAGGACGGCATGAACTGGCAAGATGGATGATTGAGCAAAGCCCTCCTGCGCAATTACGCGAAGAGCTTATGGTACGTTTACGTGCCGAAGCCCAACTTGGCGGCAACAGTGTCTTGCCAGAACTGGAACGTCATTTGTTGCTCCATAAAGCCAAGTTGCACACCTATCAACAGATTTTTGCCAAAGACTTTAGCCAAGCACCAGCGAATAACCGCACCCTGTATATTCATAAAATGATTTTGCAGCTGGGAATAGATCAGGAAATTGGCTGGATTGCATGGCTAGAAAACGTGATTCCTGAACTAAAAAAATTTGATGCCGAAGCTTCATCTTAAAAGTATATTTTTAAGTAAAAGCCCCCCATCAAAACTAAATCAGGATTACTCACCATACAGAAATGATCAGGCTATGCTATAAAGAATAACGTATCTTTCATCACAACCATGCAAGGAAATGCTGATGCCTTTTTACCGCATGCTCGATGGCGAAGCCCTATTTGTACGTGAATTTGGTCAAGGTGAGCCTGTGGTTGTACTTTCAGGTTTAGGCATGCACAGTTGGCAATGGTTGCCGTTTCAATATCAACATAAAAAACAGTATCGTTTTATTATTCCAGATTGGCGTGGCTTTGGAGGTTCTACCCTGTGTGCCGTTCCAGAATTGGATGCCATTTCTAGCCATTGGCAAGATTTAAACAGTCTACTTCAACAGCAGAACCTGCAGCAATTTAAACTGATTGGCTATTCCATGGGTGCAACCACTGCTATGCATGGTATGCAGCATGGGCAACTGACTGCCCATTTAAGCAGTTATTTACAAATTGACCAATCCCCTAAAATTGGAGTAGATCAAAACTGGCCTTATGGCCTATTTGGCAATCAACACCAACAATTTAAACAGTTAATGATTCATCTGTCCGATTTTTTGCATGATCATGCGCAATATACTGATATTCATCAAATGGATATATTGCAGCGTAAAAATTTAGTCGAACTTTGGCTGAAATTAATCGAGCTACAAGCCAGCAATAAAATTAGTCCGTTTTTATTTAAACTCGCCGTCAAACGTCCTGTTTTACAACGCTATATTTTGCCTACACAGCGTTTAGATTATTTACGTTGGTATATCGACAATTATTTACACCATCAGGAAGATTATCGTGAGGCTTTAACTCAACTCAGTTGCCCGACAGTGTTTTTTACAGGTGCACAATCGATCTTGTATGCGGCAGAAGGACAACGTCAAGTGGTAGCAGCTATGCCAAATGCGAAACAAGTGATATTTCACCAATCTGGGCATACTCCTTTACTAACTGAACCCCTGAAGTTTAGTCAGGAAATTGGGCGGTTTTTAAAATTAAACAGCTAAATTGCTAAAACAAAATGGTGGAAGTCTTCAACACCTTCCACCATAACATCATATCCACATTTAATTGGCAAAAGACGCGTTGGCTCTTTGGGCATAACCTAAAATTAACGCATGCACGTCATGCATCCCTTCTTAGGTATTCACGACTTCTCAAATGACTAGATGTCGTGGCTCACAAAATTGATTGATGATGTCATTACTACCAAGCATATCACGCGCCCATTGGGCAATCTCAAGGCCTTGCCACAGTTGTTAAGTTTAATCAACGAAGTTCCTTCGAGTGAAACAGTGCCCTCGTCTTTCATACCACTAAAAAATATAAAGTAATTTTTAACCTAGCATGATTTAAGCTTACATATCAGCAAGTTTCTTTTGAATGAGCTGATTGGTCCTCAAAGGACGTACGAAATGAATCCGATGCATCGTATACTGATGCGCAGTAGGCCAATAACATTCAGCTGTCACCCCTAGCACCTTATGCGATAACAGATCTCGCCATGTTTAAACAAGTGCTAGACAATGTTTTGAGCAAGACGAAAATATGTTACCTAACGTGCATGGTTTAAATAGGCGCTATCGCGAATCATAGACTCAGTTTCAGTCAATTGCTGTTCAAGCAAAATAGCCTTGAAGGTTTACATTTTTAAAACTTAAAATTCTGAAAAAATTGCTGCAGATTTGTTTTTCACTTTTCGACACCTATACTCAAATCTGACCATCCATCAAGAGGATAATACATGCGTAAATTAGTGGTTTTTTCGGGTGCAGGTATGAGCGCAGAAAGCGGAATCAACACCTTTAGAGATAGTGATGGCTTATGGGAAAAGCATCGTGTAGAAGATGTCGCAAGTCCTGAAGCATGGGCAAGAAATCCTGAATTAGTACAGCGCTTTTATAATGAACGCCGAAAAAACATTCTTAATGCGCAGCCTAACTTAGCGCATTGCTTAATTGCTGAGCTTGAAGATGATTTTGATGTGCAAGTGATCACCCAAAATATTGATGATTTGCATGAACGTGCAGGCAGTTCTGAAGTTTTACATTTACACGGCAATATTCGTTTAGCTAAAAGCTCAGGGCCTCATGCACAATACACCACTGAATTTTTTCCAATTGAAGGTGACTCACTGAACTTGCAACAGGATCTTTGCCCACAAGGCTATCCTTTACGTCCGCATGTGGTTTGGTTTGGCGAAGCAGTTCCTGCTTATGAAGAAACACTGGATTTGGTTCAAGATGCCGATATTTTTATTGTGATTGGGACAAGTTTGATGGTGTACCCTGTTGCCGGATTAGTACACGAAATTCCTGCAAATTGTCAGGCTTATTATATTAATCCAAAAGCCGTACAAGCTCAACTTCCTGCTCAATTTCAACGGATTTCAAAAACTGCCACTGAGGGCATGCAGCAATTATTCGATCAATTACATAAAATTTAAAGTAATTACAGTATCCAAATTTGCCTACTAGCAAGATGTCATGAATATGCTTAGGCTATTTTGACATCTTGCAGAATTGCATGATTTTTTTAATAGTTTTAGGCATCTCTTTAAAACTTTGTTACCATCGCTCTTTCTCTGTGTTTGTGATGTTTACTGCATATGACCTCATCTTATCAGCAACAACTTAATGCTAAAGTTGCCCGTATCTCTGCCCAATTTGCCGAATATAATCCACCTGCCTTAGAAGTATTTGCCTCACCAGAACATAATTACCGTATGCGGGCAGAGTTCCGGATTTGGCATATTGAAGATGATCTGTTTTATGCCATGTTTGAACGCAATGAAGATAAACAGAAAAAAGTTATTCGTGTAGATGAGTTTCCCATTGCAGACCGCAGCATTAACTTATTAATGCCAAAGCTGTTAGCCGCACTAAAAGCCAACCCTTTATTATCGGCTCGTTTATTTGAAGTGCATTTTTTAGCAACATTAAGTGGCGAAATGTTAGTTTCACTGCTTTATCATCGCAAACTTGAGTCTGATTGGGAGTCTGCAGCCCAAGCATTGAGCAAAGCATTAAACATTAAATTGATTGGACGAAGTCGTGGGCAAAAGTTTGTGCTATCCGATGAGTATGTAGTTGAACAATTACAAGTTTTTGATCGCACTTATACCTATAAGCAAATTGAAAGTAGCTTTACCCAGCCAAATGCGCAAGTTTGCCAAAAAATGTTGGAATGGGCGTGTACGGTTGCCGAACATTCTGAGCAAGATTTATTAGAACTTTATTGTGGCAACGGTAACTTTACCCTGCCGCTATCGACCCGTTTTCGTCGCGTACTTGCCACTGAACTGGCTAAATCTTCGGTATATGCAGCGCAATGGAATATTGAACAAAACCAGATTGAGAATATTCAAGTCGCACGTTTATCGGCTGAAGAATTTACTCAAGCCTATAACGGTGAACGTGAATTCCGCCGTTTGCAAGAAGCGAACATTGATCTTTCAGGTTATGATTTTGATACGGTCTTTGTCGATCCGCCACGTGCAGGAATTGACGATGACACCTTAAAACTCCTACAGCGTTTTGAGCGTATTATTTACATTTCGTGTAACCCTGATACCTTGCATGACAATTTAAAAACCTTGTGTCAAAGCCATAAAGTGACGCAATTTGCACTGTTTGATCAATTTCCGTACACCCATCATGTTGAGTCAGGTGTTTTACTGGAAAAGATTTAAACAATTTGTTGCATTATTCTTCAATATTTACAAGTTCTGCTTTTGATCGCTCGTAAATATTATGATGTAAATTAATCAGTTATCGCATTACAAGCCCTTTAACTGTCATAATTTCGTTAAAACAATGCAATATCATCGAAATTTCTGCAACTCGATTGCTGCTTTTATCACTTAGGTCGACTTGATTTATTTTTTATATTGGCTATATTTCGATCTATGTTAGGTTGTGAATGAAGGCTCTATGAGTTTTTGGCAAAAGTTGTTCTCTACAGAACAGCAAAACGAGCATAAAAATCAAATTGCTTGTGTTGAAAATGATTGCTCTTGCAAGACAAATGAACAACTTCTCGAAGCTTTAACCAAAGCCACAGATGAAGATGTCATTATCGGGATTAAGAAGGTTCTCGCTTCGCGAGGTTATAGCCGCAAAGAGTTAAATGAACTCCAGCATCTACCATTCCAGTAATGGAATATGATAAAAAAGGCATTTAGTTGAACTAAGTGCCTTTTTTAATAGCTGCATTTATATTAGAACAATAAATTTTATAAATCGCGACACATGCTTGAGCTTGCACAAAAACGCTAATCTTTTCAAACGAAGTCAATCATATCTTCACAATCATGCGCTAATATTTTTAAAACAATCATATCACTGCCATATTTTAATTATTCAAACCGAGAAAATGAGAATGAAAAAAACCAGCCTTAGCTTTCTTGCTCTACTCAGCCTGAGTTTCACAGCGTGTAGCCCAATGCCAAAAGAATGTGCCGATACTTGGGAGAAAATGGAAACTTTGGCTAAAAGCATGGGCATTTCAGACGAACAACTCAAACAGAAAAAAAAGCAATTTGAAAATGAAGTCAAACAAATGAAAAGTGAAGAAGCAGTCAAAATCTGCACGATGCAAGGCACAGCTTTAGGTTTTATCGGACAATAAATTTAGCCAAGCCTAAACTGTTCTAATGTTAGGGTTTACAGCCTTGATCATCTATATAAGCTAAAATTGATCCTAAATTGCGATGGGTACGAGTATGACGTTGCAATTGAGGAATGTATGCTGTAGAAATTGAACCATCTAAATACAAGGCATTTGCTGTTTTCAGCTCATCTTTAAAAAAGGTGGCAAATTGATGAAAAGTCACAGGTGTGTTGCTAATCACAAAGTAAAGGCTTTGATCTTTTAACCCAACTCCGTTTCTAATTTTATAAGAAGTACTGTCTGCCAAAAAACGTGAATTTAACTGGTGATTAATAACCAACATTGGGCCAGACTGTGTCGCATACTGTGCTTTTTTGAACGCTTGATTGACAAATTGTTGGGTTGTGCCTAAAAACACCTGCTGATGATTCCACGCCAGTACACCATTGGGCTGAATTAAAAAATTCCCCCATCCTTGTTGCTGTCGGTTTAGGTTTTTAATTTGCCGTCCTTGTTCTACATACAAACCCACAGGCGAATAATCTGGATGAAACATGCCTGCATTCATGGCAAATTGCATGTTTCCACAAGGCTGCAGATTTTTTTGTAGTTGAGAAATTTGCAGATACGGTTTCCCTTGCTGATCTTGCAGATATAAACCTAATTGAGACAATTGTGTCACTTCCACCACATCTACATTGATTTTACTGTTATTGACCGTCCATGCACGAATTTCTGCCTGTGCAGTAGACGTGCAGAATAAATAACTGAGCAATAAGCACTTCCACCGAGAACAAAACATTATCATCTCCCTACCCGCCATGTTACAAATTGTGCATATAACTGAATGGGTTATCGCATATTTGTGTCAGACGCAGTACACTATAAAACCTGATTTCTTTTCTCTACTCATGTTACTTTATTGGTCAAGCGTACGATGCTCAAGCAGAAAACACGATTTCCTTTAGGGGCACATTTAATTGTGAAACACTTCGGCTATAGCCATCATGGCATCTATGCTGGGCGTGGTCGCGTGATTCACTATTCGGGTTTTGCACATCTTTTCAAAAAGCACCCGATTGAAATGACCAGTATTGAAAAGTTTAGTCACGGCAAAAATATTATTGTGCAGTCATATCATGCGCCCAAGTATAAAGGACGCAAAGTGGTGCGTCGTATGCGTTCTAGAATGCACGAAAATAATTATCATCTGATTATGAATAACTGTGAACATTTATGCACTTGGGCCATTACAGGTGTAGAAAGCAGTCCGCAAGTATTTAAGATGATGGACCGTTTGACCACCATTGGTTATGTCAGCTCATTGATGAGTTATATGAATAGTATGATGCTGACCCTAACCACCACTTGCTTTGCTTTGGTTCTCTATATTAAGAAGAAACTACGCGACAAAGCCAAAATGCAGTTACCGCAAATCCTGATGAAACAGGAACAACATAAAAACCGCTAATGCTGACATTATAGCGACACTATGTATTTCATAAAATATTTTAAAACAAAATCAAAAGCCCAACCTGAATTGATCAAGTTGGGCTTTTAAATTACAAGCTAAAACCTAAATAAGATTTTACTTACCCGGCTTAAAGCTGTCTTTTAAGTCTAAAATACGGTTAAACACTGGTTTTTCCGCACTGTGATCATACTGATCTGCAACAAAATAACCTTCACGTTCAAATTGGAAACGATCTTCAGGTTGTGCCTTTACCAATGTAGGTTCAACAATGGCTTGTACCACCGTCAATGAATCAGGATTCAAGTTCGCTAAGAAATCATCACCCACTTCTGGGTCAGATTCGGTAAATAAGCGATCATATAAGCGAACTTCTGCCGCAACGCCTTTACTTGCAGAGACCCAGTGAATCACGCCTTTTACTTTACGACCTTCTGGGTTTTTGCCCAAAGTTTCAGGGTCAATTGAACATTTCAGCTCAATGACTTCGCCGTTAGCATCTTTAATCACTTCATCACACTTGATTACATAAGCATGACGTAAACGTACTTCTCCTTCAGGCACTAAACGCTTAAAGCCTTTAGGCGGCACTTCTTCAAAGTCTTTACGGTCAATGTAAATTTCAGAAGTCAGCGGAATGATACGTTCACCCATATCTACATTTGGATGACGTGCATGGACCAAATCTAATGCTTCTGGCAAGTTAGTCAAAGTCACTTTAAGTGGATTTAACACCGCCATACCACGTGCTGCAGTATTTTCCAAAGATTGACGGATGCAATATTCAAGCATTGCCACATCCACAATACCATCCGACTTAGACACACCTACACGCTTACAGAAATCACGCAAACCTTCTGGTGTAAAGCCACGACGACGCATACCTACCACTGTTGGCATACGTGGGTCATCCCAACCATTCACAAAACCGCCTTCAACCAATTTACGCAATTTACGCTTAGATGTGATGGTGTAATCAATATTCAAACGGCTAGATTCATACTGACGCGGCACAGCCTCGGATTTCACCTTTTCCACCACCCAATCATAGAATGGACGATGGTCTTGGAATTCTAAAGTACATAGTGAATGAGTAATGCCTTCAATGGCATCTGATAATGGATGCGCATAATCATACATTGGGTACATTTTCCATTTATCGCCCGTTTGGTGATGCGATGAATGTAAAACACGATACAAAATCGGATCACGCATGTGTACGTTTGGCGATGCCATATCAATTTTGGCACGGAGTACTGCCTGACCTTCGCCTAATTCACCATTGCGCATTTTTTCAAATAAAGCCAAGTTTTCTGCTACTGGCGTATCACGATATGGCGAATTTTTACCCAGCTCTACAAAAGAACCACGATTGAGCTTAATCTCATCAGGGGTTTGCAAATCGACATAAGCATCGCCTTGTTCGATCAGCTGAATTGCCCATGTATATAATTGATCGAAATAGCTTGATGCATAGCGTGGTTCGCCATTCCACTCAAAACCCAGCCATTTCACGTCATTGGCAATACCATCAACATATTCTTGTTCTTCTGCATCTGGGTTGGTGTCATCAAAACGTAAGTTACACACCCCTTGATATTCTTGTGCGATGCCAAAGTTCAAGCAAATTGCTTTCACGTGACCAATATGCAAATAACCATTCGGCTCAGGTGGAAAACGTGTCACCACCTGCTGAGTGCGACCCGCCGCAATATCATCGGTAATGACTTGACGTATAAAGTCTAAGCCCGGCTGTTGTTCTTGCTGCACAGCATCGACAGAGGCATTTGAACTTGGTGTCGGGGTGTTTGGCAGAGATGCAACAACATCATTTGGCTTCATAGCAATAAAATCACTTCTAAAATAAAATTGGATAAACTAGGTTACAGAAACTTCAGTAGTGAAGCATACATCACCCATTAGAACGCTTTTCCTTGTTTTTAACAAAGAAAATAACGTTTTTACTTGCCTTGTAGTTTACAGTTTGCTTATGCTTCTCTCAACCAAAAAACCCATGGCATTCGTGTCCATGTTTAGGAGATTACACAATGAGTTTTCCTCAAGTCGAATTAAACACCAATAAAGGTCGTATTGTTTTAGAATTGAACGCTGAAAAAGCACCAATTACAGTTGCTAACTTCTTAGAATACGTTCGTGATGGTTTTTATGACGGCGTAATTTTCCACCGTGTTATTGATGGTTTCATGATCCAAGGCGGTGGCATGGATGAAAACTTCAAAGAAAAAGCAACACGTGATGCGATTGAAAACGAAGCTGACAACGGCTTAAGCAACGATGTTGGTACAATTGCAATGGCTCGTACCCAAGCACCTCACTCTGCTTCTGCACAGTTCTTCATTAACGTAAAAAATAACTCTTTCTTAAACCACACAGGCAAAACTGCACAAGGTTGGGGTTATGCCGTGTTTGGTAAAGTTGTTGAAGGTATGGACGTTGTAGATGCTATTAAAGGCGTGCGTACTGGCAACCGTGGTTATCACGCAGATGTTCCACTAGAAAATGTGGTGATTGAATCTGCAAAAATCATTGCTGAATAAGAATCTTACCCGACCTCGCTTACGCACATCATTTTAAAGTACTGCTTTAAAATTCGTTTAGGGAGGAGAAATCCCTCTTTTAAAAGAGGGATTTCGTGAGATTCCAAGGAATAATTCGTGACCTATCTGTTTATCGCAGATTTACACTTGTCACCAAATCACCCTCGACTTGTTCGGGGGTTTTTAGATTTGCTAGACGCTTATCAAAATAAAAACACCCAACTGTATATTTTAGGCGACTGGTTTAATGCATGGATTGGCGATGATTACACAGCGCCATGGCTCGATGAAGTTGTTGCACATTTAAAGCAGTTTAGCCAAGCTGCTGGTAATCATATTTACTTTATTGTCGGCAATCGAGATTTTGCTTTAGGTCAGAAATTTCTAGATCAGTTTTCAGGGCAACTCCTACCCGATGTGTACACCCTGCAAATTGGCTCGCAACGAGTACGTTTAGAACATGGCGATGCCCTGTGCACCGATGATGTATCTTATCAGAAATTCCGTAAAATCATTCGAAACCCCATCATTTTAGCCATCTTAAAGAAAACACCATTGGCTTTCCGACAAAAACTTGCACAAGGTTTCCGAAAAAAAAGCCAACAAGCCAATCAAGTTAAAAGTTATGACGTCATGGACGTGAATGCAAATGCAGTTGCACAAGCCTTGCAAGGCGCCGATGTGTTAATTCATGGGCATACGCATCGTCCAAATATTCACAATGAACACGGTAAGCCAAGAATTGTATTAGGCGATTGGCGCACAGATGCTGCGCAAATTTTAGAAATTAATCCACAACAAAACAATATGGAATTAAAATTAAAGATATGGAGTTACTAGGATAAAAGTTGACAACATTAACTTCTAAGACTTGCCAAATTCGTTTTTAATATATTAATATTTCAATAACTTAGTTTTAAAAATTTATAATATGAAATTCAACGTTCAAAAAATAAATGCTGTATTTTCCATTTTTATGCTTTTAATATTTTTTGTAGCTGCTATTAATTTAGATGAACACTTATCGTCTTTTGTTCAAAAAAATTTCACTTTTCTATTGATCATTTTCTTATTTAGTATCTCACTCATGCTATATGATTTATTATCAATGATCAAAGCTAAGAAGGATCAGGAGTTTTCTTTTTCAAATAAAAATAAAGAACTAATCAATAAAATTTCAAAGCTTTCTTATGAAGAGAAAAACATCTTATCTTTATTTATGAATGACAAAGTTCAAGAAAAAGCATTAAATCCTAATGATCAAGCAGTAGTTTGGCTAGAAACAATTAAATTTATTTTTAATACAGGTAAAACAGAAGGAAATAAAAAAATTTTTAGAATAGAACCCACTCTATCAAAACATCTTCTACAAAATCCAAATAGCTTATATTGAAGAAATGCCCAATAAATATTGGACTTTTATATTTTAGTACCCGCCTTCAAACTGAATGACTTCGGCATCTGCTTTATATTTGGTCAAAAACTCGCGTAACAAAGTCATCAACATACTGGTATTTACCCAACTGCGACAAATACTGTGCCTAAATCCAAATACTTTTGCATCACTTCGTGCTGGGGCGATAAAATTTCCGCTGCTTTGCCTGGCGGGCATCTCGTCTTAACCGCGTAAATAGCACATGGGTTCATTTCGCTAGCATAGCAAGGCATGTTAAGCTTTTAGCGCACACCTGCCCCAAATATAGCCTTTAAATGGAGATGATTTATGGATTTGCTTAACGTTGCACAAACTCGTTATACGACCAAAGCCTATGATGCGAGTCGCACTATTCCTACCGCACAATTTGAGCGTTTACTAGAAATTCTGCGTTTAGCACCATCTTCCATAAATATTCAACCGTGGCATTTTTTTATTGCAGATCACCCTGAAGCCAAACAACGTATTGCTAAAGCTTTAGTAGGAAAGTACGCCTATAACGCACCTAAAGTTTTAGATGCTTCGCATACCATTTTATTTTGCACCAAAACTGACATCAGCGAATTACATTTAGAAAACCTACTTAATCATGACGCTGCGAGTGGACGCTTTAAAGATGAAGCCGCCAAGCAAGGTCAAAAAGACAGTCGCACAGGTTATGTCGATTACTACCGCAATGAAAAAGGCGATATTCAGCGCTGGGCTGAAAATCAAACTTTTATTGCGCTTGGGCAAATGCTGTTGGCTGCAGGCATTGAAGGAATTGATGCAACGCCAATGGGCGGTTTTGATGAAGCAATTTTAACCCAAGAACTGCAACTCACTGAGCAAGGACTAATTCCTTCGGTTTTATTGTGTTTAGGCTATCGTAGCGAACAAGATTTTAATGCCAAACTGCCTAAATCACGCCTAGATAAACGCGAGATTTTCACGCAACTGTAAAACAAACATGCGATAACACTAGGGACAAAATTTGTCCCTTTTTTTTGGTCTAAATTTTGCTTTATCTATTTTTACAATCTTTACTCAATCTCTAGCAAAAATAAAAATGAGGTGTGTGATGCTCAATTTACTTACTATGCCGCTCAAACTAGAATGCCGACGTTGTAAAAAGCTGTATTTATATCAAGCTAAACCAACTTATCCGAACGTGCGCTGCCCGATTTGCGATAGAACCACAATGCTGCATGGTCTTGCAGAAACTGCAGATGTATTACGACATCCTTTGCGCTTTTTATTGAGTTTTCTTAAACCGTCATGGCATAAGCGAGGCAAAGCACACTAAGCAATGCCAAGCCAAGCCCAATTATGGTCGTGCTTTTCAGTTTTTCTTTAAAGAACAATACACCGCTGATCACACCAAATAGCACTACTAAAATATTCATCCCTGCAAATACCACTGCAGGACTGTCTTTAAGCAGCATGTGAGCTTTAACATACAAGGCAATATTTGCAAAATTCAGTGCACCCAAAATTAAACCTGCACTGATATTTTGCATACTGCCCTTGCTTTTATCGCGGATTAAGATATAAACCATCGCTAAAACAAAAGCACATACAAACATCAAATTCAGCGCAACCGCAAATTGCAGTCCTAAACCTGTGGTGTATTTAAGTAAAACATCTATCAGTGCATAACCTAGCCAAACACAGCTCAAATATAGGATGCCTTGTTGCACTTTAGCAGACTGCCCTGCAGCACGATGCGAATACAAAATAAATAAGACCGCCACAATGCCAAGTGAGATTCCCACAATTTTGAGTTGGCTAAAATTTTCCTGAAAAATAAAATAAGCAGCAGCCAAAGACAAAACCACTGACAAACGCTGTGCAATTTCAGTTTTTAAAATACCTGCGCTGTCTAACGATTTTGCTAACGCTAAAAAAACACTGGGCAACAACACACCTAAACTAAGAATAAGCCACCACGGCGTGTGTTGCAGTGAGATCGTGCTCAAGTTGGGTTTAAACCAATAAAAACACAATACACTGGCACTGACATAGTTCCAGGTGATCATCTGCATAGGGTTAAAACCCTGCATCTTGCAGACTTTTAATAAAATAGAGACCAGTACACTACAAAAGGCTGCGGCTACAATCAGTTCCATGACACGCTCGAAGATTGCTGTTCAATCATTATTTTTGTTCTTGATTGGGAGTTGTGGATTCATCAGTAAAAAGCCCACAAGGACTGTGGGCTTTCTAGTTCTTAATTAAATTAAGAATTACTTATAGCGTTCAACCATTTTCTCTAAAGAAATTGGGCGAATTTTGTCTGCATTACCCGCAGTACCAAATG
This sequence comes from Acinetobacter sp. KAM396, assembly GCF_021602765.1. Lineage (NCBI taxonomy): Bacteria > Pseudomonadati > Pseudomonadota > Gammaproteobacteria > Moraxellales > Moraxellaceae > Acinetobacter > Acinetobacter sp. KAM396. The sequence goes on along the minus strand of NZ_BPPH01000009.1, from coordinate 30,767 downwards.
CTTCATAACGGTCGATACAAATTTGTTTCATTGCATCTACAGTTTTTGCGAAGAATTTACGTGGGTCAAATTCGCTTGGCTGTTCTGCCATCATACGGCGCATTGCTCCAGTAGAAGCTAAACGTAAATCTGTGTCGATGTTGATTTTACGCACACCATGCTTGATTGCTTCAATCAATTGCTCAACAGGTACACCATAAGTTTCTTTGATGTCACCGCCGTATTGGTTAATCACTGCCAACCATTCTTGTGGTACAGAGCTAGAACCGTGCATTACAAGGTGTGTATTTGGCAATACAGCATGAATTTCTTTAATGCGGTCAATTGCCAGAATATCGCCTGTAGGTGGACGAGTAAACTTGTATGCACCGTGCGAAGTACCCACAGCAATCGCCAAAGCATCAACATTAGTATCTGCTACGAAACTGCGTGCTTCTTCGACTGAAGTTAACAGTTGAGAGTGGTCAAGTACGCCTTCTGCGCCCACACCATCCTCTTCACCCGCCATACCTGTTTCAAGACTACCTAAACAGCCAATCTCACCTTCAACCGATACACCGCACGCATGCGCCATTTGCACAGTACGACGAGTGACTTCGACGTTGTATTCATACGAAGTTGGTGTTTTACCATCTTCACCCAAAGAACCATCCATCATTACAGATGAAAAGCCAAGTTGGATAGAACGCTGACATACGTCAGGGCTTGTACCATGATCTTGGTGCATAACCACTGGAATATGTGGCCACTCTTCAATTGCAGCCAAAATCAGGTGGCGCAAGAATGGCGCACCTGCATATTTACGCGCACCTGCCGAAGCTTGAACAATTACAGGTGAATTGGTTGCATCTGCGGCTAACATAATTGCGCGCATTTGTTCTAAGTTGTTGACGTTAAACGCTGGAACGCCGTAAGCATGTTCACCGGCATGATCCAAGAGCTGGCGCAATGAAATAAGAGCCATAATTTCCTCCCAAATAATGTTGCCTATTCTACCCTGTGATTTGTTTCAATTCAGCAACAAATCACCCTTTTAAAAAAAAAGTCCCTGCAAAGGCAGGGACTTTTAAACAAATTACTACAATCTGTCGTTTTTCAGCACTTTTATTGCGCTTCGGAAGCAGCAACTTCTGTGTCTGCAGTTGCAACATCAGCAGGTGCATTTGCAACGTCTTCAGGAATATCGGTATTGCCTTCATCCAAGATTGGTTGGTCAATTGCATCGATTGCAGCTTGTTGTTCTGGTGAAACTTGAGCGTTATCTACAACTGCAGAAGATGCATCAGTTTCAGTCGCAGGTGCGCTTTCTTTTTTGGCACAAGCAGTCAAGGCTAAAGATGCAGCAATTAAAGCAGCAAGTGTTAGTTTTTGAATCATCGTCATTTCCTACAATTAGGTCATTCGTTATGATTTAGTTTATTGCACATTTATGACATTTTTATGACTAGATTGTGACGCAAATGAGAAAAGGCTGACCGAAGCCAACCTTTTGCATATTTTTGAAGTTCTAAAATGAAGAATAGTTTAGCAATTAAGCACGTTCTAATAGCACTGCAACTGCAGGTAAGGTTTTACCTTCGACAAATTCAAGGAATGCACCACCACCTGTAGAGATATAACCGATTTTGTCTGCAACGTCATATTTGTCAATTGCAGCTAAAGTGTCACCACCACCTGCAATAGAGAAACCTGCAGATTCTGCAATTGCCAATGAAAGTGCTTTGGTGCCTTCACCAAATTGATCAACTTCAAATACACCCACTGGGCCATTCCAAAGAATTGTTTTTGAAGTTTTTAAAATTTCTGCAAATGCTTTTGCAGTTTCTGGACCTACATCTAAAATCATGTCGTTGTCTGCAACATCTTCAACTTTTTTTACAGTTGCTTTCGCTGCTGCCAATGAACCCAAGAAATCTTCGAAGTTAATTTCAGCCGCATCTGCAACCACAACATCGGTTGGTAATGGTACAGAAACTTTTGCAGCAATTGCTTTTGCAGTGTCAATCAAATCATTTTCACATAATGATTTGCCTACGTTAAAGCCTGCTGCAGCAAGGAAAGTATTGGCAATACCACCGCCTACAATGAGTTGATCGCAAATATCAGACAATGAAGTCAATACATCTAACTTGGTCGATACTTTAGAACCTGCAACAATTGCTACCATTGGTTTTTCAGGTGTTTTTAAAGCACGGCCCAAGGCATCTAATTCCGCAGCCAATAATGGGCCTGCTGCTGCTACTGGTGCTAAACGCGCAACGCCTTCGGTCGATGCTTCTGCACGGTGCGCGGTGCCAAACGCATCCATCACAAATACATCACACAATGCTGCATATTTAGCGGCAAGTTCTGGGTTGTTTTTCTTTTCGCCATGGTTAAAACGGCAGTTTTCCAATAAAACCACTTGACCAGGAGCAACCTCTACACCATCTAAATAATCAGTGATTAGTTGAACATCTTGACCTAGCGCTTGGGTTAAATATGCAGCTACAGGTGCCAAAGATTGTTCAGCTTTTGGCTCACCTTCAACAGGACGACCTAAGTGAGAATACACCATCACTGCCGCACCTTTGGCAACAGCAGCTTGAATCGTTGGCAATGCCGCACGTAAACGTGCATCGCTGGTGATTACACCATTTTTAACAGGTACGTTTAAATCTTCACGAATAAGAACACGCTTACCTGCTAAATCGAGGTCAGTCATACGCTGAAAGTTCATGTATAGCTCACTTTATTGATATCAAAACGCCACGATTTTAAATGATTATGCAGAAAAAGGTTAGCAACTTTTGTAGAATTGCTGTTTAAAGCAAAAGTTTTGATTATGATAGAGAAAAGTCACCATCTTTCTAGAAACTATGTCTATTCATCCCGATCCAAATATCAATCGTTTAAATGTTTTGGGCGAAGCTCTCGCGAGTTGTTGCTTTGATCCTATTACTGGATATTTTCGTAACGGTTTTTGTCATACCGCCCCAACCGATTTAGGTCAGCATACCGTTTGTGCACAAATGACCTCTGACTTTTTAAATTTTTCGCAAAAAATTGGCAATGATTTAATCACGCCAGTACCTGAAGTTGGATTTAACGGCTTACAACCAGGTGATTTCTGGTGTATTTGCGTCACCCGTTGGGTTGAGGCCTATCAAGCAGGTCATGCGCCACCGATTAAAATTCAAGCCTGTCATCAATCCGTATTGTCTTATGTGCCTTTAGATATATTGATGGATTATGCAGTGTGATGATCTGATGCAACTTCCAGAAATTATTTTAGCGTCAAGCAGCCAAACCCGTCAGCAATTGATGAATCGTCTACATTTGGCGTATAAGTCAATTTCACCTGATATTGATGAGTCTGCAAAGGATGAATTGCATGCAGATGATTTGGCACGACGCTTGGCTTTTGAAAAAGCACGCTGTATCGCGCAGCAATATCCTGATGCGATTGTGATTGGTTCAGATCAAGTGGCATGGCGTGAACAGCAGCCAGATATTTTTATAGGTAAACCGCTCACTTCAGAAAAAGCCATACAACAATTACAAGCCAATTCAGGTCAAACGGTTTATTTCAGTACTGCGCTGAGTGTGCAGCAGCAATCTACAGGCTTTGAACAAACGGTTGTAGAACACTACACAGTTAAATTCCGCAGCTTAACCGACTATGAAATTGCACGCTATGTTGCAAAGGAACAACCGCTAAATTGTGCAGGTAGTTTTATGTGCGAAGGTTTGGGCATTAGTCTGTTTGAAGCAATGCAAGGCAATGACCAAACTACTTTGATGGGACTGCCGATGATTCAGTTATGCCGCATGTTAAGAATGCTAAATATTCAAGTTCCCTAAGTTTTAAGCTGCGTCATTAAACAGTCGTGAATATTTATCTAATGCTCTAAATCACCTTGCCCTTTACAGCGACAAATTGGACAATATTGAGATTATTGATAAAACTTGCTTAGGCTATTTTATGTCGCAACCTTTTGATGTTTTGGGCGGAATTACCGCAGAACAATTCCTAAGTGAATATTGGCAAAAAAAACCACTTTTGGTACGCAATGCACTCCCAGAAATTGTCCACCTACTCGAACCTAGTGATGTGATGGAACTCGCTCTTGAAGAAGATGTGACTGCCCGTTTAATTAAACAAAAAGATCGTGATCCAAATCAATGGACTGTGAAATCATCACCACTGATTAAGGCAGATTTTCAAAAAATGCCAAAGTTATGGACGCTGTTGGTACAAGCCGTGGACCATTACTCTTTTGATCTCGCTGAACTTTGGAAAAAATTTCCTTTTATTCCGCAATGGCGACGTGATGACATTATGGTGTCTTATGCGCCTAAAGGCGGCTCTGTAGGTCAGCATTTTGATTTTTACGATGTTTTTTTAATACAAGGCTATGGACATCGCCGTTGGCAACTTGGACAAATGTGTGATGCCGAAACCGAATTTGTCCCAGGGCAACCTTTAAAATTATTGCCTGAAATGCAGGTCAATTTTGATGAAGTTCTTGCCCCTGGTGATTTACTCTATGTGCCACCGGGATTGGCACATTATGGCGTGGCAGAAGATGACTGTCTGACGTTCTCGTTCGGTTTCCGTATGCCGAATATTAGTGAAATGATGGATCGCGTGAGCGATAAATTCTCTGCCGATGAAATGTTACGAACGCCACTACAAGACATTCTTCGTGAAAAAAGTACGCAAATTGGCGAAATGACTGCGACAGAACTGGATTATCTAAAAGCAGAATTGTGGGCACGTTTGCAAAACTCATCGGTGTTGGATGATGCCATTTTAAGCTTAATGTCTGAACCGAAATATCCTGAAAATATTCCTGAAGTAGATGAAATGGGTGTAGGCGATTTAGAAGATGCGCTAGATCAGGGTTATCAAATCATGTTAGAACCCGCGTCTCGCCTGCTTTATGTAAATCAGCAAGATGCAGTTTTATTTTGGGCGAATGGTGAAGCGATTTGTGTCGCAGAAGAATCTATCGCCGTGCTGCAAAAAATCGCCAATGGTGAACGTGTGCTGCTCGATGAAAACCTTTATGATGCAGATATTCTGGAAAATTTGGTACAACTGCTCAATGAATCCATTTTAATGTTGTTACCTGCTGAAGACGCTTAAAATATTCGTTTGAGCCCCCTCAAGATGATCAATTCAGATTGGGGGAATTTGGATGAGCGGGATCTAAAGTTAAAACTGCCTGAATTAACGTATAGCCAGGTGTCGAATTTAATTTTAATTGCCCGCCAACCCGTTCTAAACGCATTTTCATACTGCGCATCCCAATACTCATACCATGTTCAAGCACACTATTGGCTTCAAAACCTACCCCATCATCCTGCACTTTAAGTACCAATTGCGTCGGTGGTAAAAATTGCATACTGACGGATACATGCTTGGCTTGGCTGTGCTTAATCACATTGGTTAAACTTTCTTCTAATACCCGCATCAAATTTAAGCACTGTAACGAATTCGGCTCAATCATCCATTCATTTGGAAAATCCCACTTGGAATGAATATCCATTTCATCCATCAATTGACTAAAACGATGACGTACTGGCGCGACCCAAATTTTAGGATTTTCAGGTACTTTAGAGCCAATGGAAGAACCACTATCAATAATTTGACGTAAATCATCGCGCAGTAATTTCAGCATAGATAAAAACTGCTGATTGCTCATGTTCTGTTCGCTTTGGTCGACCATAATCATGGAACGTACCAAAGATGCACCCAAACCATCATGCAAATCATGCGAGAGATGAATCCGTTCTTGCAAACGCACATTTTCCAATTCTAAATAATGCTTTTCTGACATACTGCGTTTTAAATCATCACTAACTTCAAAAACTTTTAACTCTAAATCTTGATTAAAGATTTCAATTTTTTGAATATTTCTTTTTAAACGCATGCCTAAAATAATCGCAATAAATAAAGTAATTACTGGCGAGGTATACGGTGATAATGGCTGATATAAACTTGCCGTTGCAGCATTACTTAAACGAAATACATCTACACCCGCAAAAAAGCCAATCAAGGTTAAACAAAATAGCAGCAGATATACTTCTGTTTTAGGAGATTTATACGTTAAATACGCTAAATAAAAATAAACCAGGACCAGTAAACTGGCATAACTTAAAAAGACAATCCCAAATACCAGTTTGACATAATCCAATGGCGTTAAAAACACACAAACGATTACCGCTAAACTCAGAATAAAAATACTTTCTTCCAATATTGGAAAGCGTTGATTGACAAACCTGATTAAATACAGACTAAAAGCTAAAACATAGAGGATAAAAAAGCTTAAATTGGCTTGAGATGCCACCAATACAGTTGGGTATGGAAAGGTTTCTGTGGTTAAAAAATGAGAAATAAATAATAACCACAATACACAACTCAGCGCAAACCAGCCAAAACTCGGTTCACGGCGTAAAAATAGCCAAATAATCAAACACAAAATGCCTAAAGTGGCAGATAAAATCGCATTAATTTCAAATAAAGTACGTTTATTCCATATACTTTGCTGGTGCTGTTCAATATTGTTATGCACATTATTAAAACTTATTTTTCCTATACCCGCATTTTGAAATGCGTATCCATTTATATAGACCAATATTTGATTTTTACCTTGTTTTAAACCAGCAATAGGTAAAATCCAGTAACGTGGCATATTCCAGCTTTTTGATAATGGTTCTTCTAAATGTTGGCTTGCCCAAAGTAAATCTTGATTCAGATAAACTGCCCCTGCACTATTTAGATAATCCAGCGCAAAAACGATGGGTTGATTTAAACGATGTTCACTCTCACAAAACCACTCCCACTCTATTTTGTACCACGCCCCACCATTATAATTTTTCCAGCGATCATCCCAAACGTCAGGCAGTTGTACATTTTCCCAACCCGTTTCAGGTTTTTTATTGTGTGAAGCTGTTTTGGCAGAGCTGATTGAAAGTACGTGCACATTACAGTATTGATTAATTGGATACACCACTTGCTGCGCATAGCTTTGCCATGCATAGAGCAATAACAACACGCCTAAACCACACTGCGAAAGCCTTTGAATCATAAAAGACCTAAAGTTCTAGCTGTACTGACAGCCTTAGTACGTTTAGTGACAGACAACTTCCGATAAATATGTTTGATATGACTTTCAACGGTATAACGCGACACAAATAATTGCTCAGCAATTTCACGGTTACTTAAGCCCTGCGCCACTAGATTTAAAATTTCTAATTCACGATTGGTGAGCTGTTCATAATTTGAGTTGAATACTTGAGCATCCGCTTGACCTATTAAATCTTCGGTCAGCACAGGCACTTTTTGATGCGAAATTTGCGATAAAATTTCACGGGCAATAAATGGGTCTATGGGTGCGCCACCTCTTAAAATGCTGCGAATTGCGATAATAATTTCGTCATCGTCACGTTCTTTAAGCACATAGCCTGTTGCACCTGCTTGAATTGCAGAAAATAAGCTGTCTTGGGTGCTCCATGCAGAGATCACCAAAATTAATGCGCTCGGATCTCTAAAATGTAATTGTTCGATCAGCTCTTTACCATTGCCATCGGGCAAACCTAAATCGACCAAAGCCAAAGCAATTGGATGATCTTCTATACACGTCATTGCGGCTTTAAGATGACTCATGAAAAATAGCATGTCGTCTTGATAGCCAATATCATGCAAAATTTTTCTAATACGTGACTGAATAATAGGCTCATCTTCAACAATTAAAACCGGTACGGGTAATATCGCTTCCATTTCTGCCATCATTCATCCCCTAGATTATGTTTGTAAATATATCAATCGTTTTGATGTAAACACTATCCCTAGAATTAAGGAGTTTTTCAAATTTAGCTTATTTTATAAACTTGAGCATAGCACTGAAACATGAAACTCGAGCATTAAATAAAAAATAAATGAGAAGTGAATTACTATTTTATTTTTAGAAGTTGCTTCGTATTTTAATGAGTAGCGCAGCATAGATATGCTTTGATGCCAAGAACAACCTCAAAGCAAATCTAGAACCGTATTTAAAAGATGGTCGATAAATTAATAATAAATTTTGGAGCTATGTGCATGTAAAAAAGCAGGAATCAACCCCGTTAAAGCCGCACGAATATCCGCACGTTCATTGATTAATTGATGCGAGCCTTCTTCTAACATGAGTAAGGTTTGCAGGCGGAATTTACGCCGAATAAACTCAATGTTATAGCGCCAATCAACGGTTTGATCTTGCGCTCCTTGTGCCAACCAAACAGGTATACGGCAAGCTGGACGCTCTTCCATCTCCAACATCCATTTAGACATGGCTAAAATCCAATCCATGCCCATCATTCTAGGTTGCAGAGGGTCTTTTAAACGCACAAAGCGTAAAAATTCAGGATTATGATTATTACGTCGGAAATGTCGCGGCACTTCACGCTTAATTCGGCGGATAATGCCCAGACCAACGGGGTTATGCCACCATGCCGATTTTGCAGGACGAATCAAAGGTGATAAGAGCAACACACGCTCTACAAATGGATTTTCACGACGCTGTGCAAACTCCAACAAATGATGCATCCAAATTGCACCACCCGTACTTTGTCCAATGCCTAACCATGGCTTTGGCAATTGATGGGCATTTTTTACATATTGATAAACTGCATGTAATACATGTTGATAATGATCAAAATTTTTGATGTTAGCTGGAGAACCATCACTCAAACCATGTCCAGGTAAATCATAAGTCAGAACACTAAAGCCCTGCTCTAATAACTCTTTGACGATAGGTTGATAAATCCCGCTATGTTCCAAATAGCCATGCAGCAAAAATACCGTACCCTGCACCTGATCAAATTTGGTTTTGCTTAAATCGGGTTGAAAAATCTGCACATGCAATTTAAACAACGGCATTTGTACATAGCCTTGCCAATGCGCACAGTCCAACAAATGAAAACCATAAAGCTGTCGATAGGCTTGTAACTCAACACTCGGTTCAAAGGGACGATTCAAATTTAGGGGTTGTAGAATTTGTGGCGTAGTTTCCCGACTCGGCACTGGCAAATCTAATTGCTTCAACACACTTGGGTTTAGAAATGGATTATCTGGCATTATGGCACCTCGCGACATGCGCTAGAACCAATCAAGACATCCCGAATGGTGGCAAGCATTTCATAATTGGCACGGCGGCTGTGATCATAATTTTGTTCACTTGGACGCCATGCAGTCAGTTGAGTCGGCATTGGAGCTTCGACAGGAATCGTTTCAATTCCATTTAAAGCAAATAAACGGCGAGTGCGTGGCATGTGATAACGATCAGTAATCAAAATCACTGTCGGCGCTCCCCCCTTTTTTTGTAATAATAAAGAACTAAAACGTGAATTTTCACAAGTATTCATGCTGCGATCTTCTAATAATTTTGCATCGACATCATATTTTTTTAACCAACGCTGCATATAAGGTGCTTCTACACCACTCAGTACAATCGGTAATTGATATTGTTTTACCACCGCTAAGGTCGTTTCTAAACGCAAACGTGTGTAGTCATTGACCACAATATCTTTGCCATTATCATCTAAAGTTAAGCCACCACCTAAAACCACAATCGCATAAGGTTTAGAACTTGCAGGTATTTTTGGAATATTTTGTTGCTGAATTAAGGCAATATCTTTAAAGATTTCTTCATCTACAAGTTCACTTTCGGTTTCGGCAATTTTATGAGTGCTTAAAAATGCCAAGTATTGTTCCATCAGTGCCTGATTTTCATGACTATCTAAATTGAGTAAAGCTTTTACACTTTCAGATGGGTCTTCCACAATCGCTTCCGAAGCCGCATTCGACACCAACAATGGGACTTGCGGCAACTCTTGTTCAGAGGCTAATTTTTTTTGCGTTTGTTCCTCTAAAATTAGCGCTTGTAAGGCTTTATAACGTGCCTGAATTAAAGTTAAATTTTGCGAGTTTTCAGATTGAATTTCTTGCTCCATGAGCTTCAGATAAGCTTGTCGCGCAATCCATAAATCTGAACCAGGTTCCAAGTCCAAGCTATCTTGATCACTAAACGCCGCCATTTGCTGACTTTTTGCTGCCACTTGATTCACTTCTACAGGCACCAAAGTGTTCAGTGTTTTGACCACCAAAGTAGAATAAAAAGGTGAATAAATAAAAATCATGAACGCTGCAAACAATACAAATAGCAAGGCAGCAATTTGTACCAATCTGAGCATCCAATGATTCTGTTTCATCTTCACTTAACCTACAGGTTGATGCGCACGAATCAAACCTGATTCATCAAATAACACAGGTTCAGGTTCGAGTGAAATACCAAAACGGCTCAAAACATCTTTCTGCACAGCACGATAGGTGTGTTGCACATCTGCCAAAGTGGCATCGGCATAATTGACTAAAACTAATGCTTGTTTATGAAACATACCCACCGCACCCAGTTGTTTTCCCTTCCAGCCAGCTTGATCAATCAACCAGCCTGCTGCAATTTTAACTTGCGCATTTGGCTGTGGGTAATGGGGTATATTTGGAAATTGTGCTGCAATTTGGTCAAATTGCTGAATAGAAATCACAGGATTTTTAAAGAAACTGCCCAGGTTTGGATATTCTGCAGGATTCGGTAGTTTACTTTGGCGAATTTGAATAACTTGTTGCTGCAAGTTTTCAGCAGTTTGCTCATCGCCTACAGCAGCTTTTAAGTCGCCATAATTTAATTTTAAAGCTGCCTGTTTCGACAATTTAAAGGTCACATGGGTAATGATGTAGCGGTTAGGATGTTCTTTAAAAACACTGTGTCGATAGGCAAACTGACAATCTGCTGCGGCAATTGAGCCCAACTGTTGCCGTTCACGATCATAAACCTGCACAGATTCAATAAACTCACCGACTTCAACGCCGTAGGCACCAATATTTTGTACAGGTGAAGCGCCTACCAAACCTGGAATTAAAGCCAGATTTTGCAGACCATAAAATTTTTGCTCCGTGCTCCATAACACAAAATCATGCCAGACTTGTCCTGCACCTACTTTTAGGGTGACACTTGCATCATCTTCAGCACATTTTTCGATGCCTTGAATATCCATGTGCATGACCAAGGCATGAAGATGTTCAGGCAATAACATATTGCTACCACCTGACAATATCAGCACATTTAATTGTTCTGTATTCGCAAATGCTAAAGCATCCTGCACATCTTGAATATTTACAACTTTGACATAATGCGATGCAGTTGCATCTAAATTGAGCGTATTGAAAGGTTTGAGTTGCATATTGTATTGAATGTGCATGACTTAAACCTTCAATTCAAATTGTTGTTGTAAAACTTTCACCCAAGCACGACTACTCGACTCGCATTGATCGAGCACTCTCTCGAAACCATCGGCTTCGCCATAATAAGGATCGGGTAATTCTTGCTGCGTATAATGCGGATCGTGTTCGCTCATTAAGGCAATTTTGGCACGCAAGCTACCAAATTCAGCTTCAGCACGGTGCATTAAGTCTTGAATATTGCTTAAGTTTTCAAAATCCATCGCCAAAATTAAATCAAACTCGACAAAGTCTTGTATATGTAACTGACGCGCACGCAGTCTAGATAAATCATAACCGCGCTTAAGCGCATGTTTTTGACTGCGTAAATCTGGGGCTTTACCCGGGTGATAATTACTGGTTCCAGCAGAATCTACCCACACATTGAGTTGTTGTTCATCACAAAAATGTTGAAGTACAATTTCTGCCGTAGGTGAACGGCAAATATTTCCTAAGCAAACACATAACACCTTGTATGGCGTTTGGGATGACATAAACAACCTCAGAGCTACTTTATTTTTAAGAGTCTTATGTTAAGTTATTTATGATATGAATCCTATATCGTGACTGCACAATAATGTTGAATTAGGTATAAATAATAAGGATAAGCGTATGCAAAATTTTCAATTTCAAACCGTTGGCAACATTATTTCAGGACTTGGCTCAATTTCTGAGCTATACAATATTTTAAAAGCAAAGCCTTACCAACGCCTATTATTGGTTACCGATGCTGGGATTTTACAGCAACAATTGCATCTGCCTATTTTAGAGATTTTGGAACAACTTCAACTGGATTATGCAATTTACGCCAATGTACAAGCAGACCCCGCAGAACAGATTGTTTTAGATGCGGTTGCCTTTGCCAAGCAGCAAAAAATTGACGTGGTTTTAGGGTTTGGCGGTGGCAGCGCTATGGATGTTGCCAAGATCATTGCTGTAGTGAGTCATCCTGAACAACACCAACAACTGTCAGACTTATATGGTGTGGGCAATGCTCAAGCACCACGTTTGCCTTTAATTTTAGTACCTACCACTGCGGGCACAGGTTCTGAAGTGACACCTATTTCGATTGTCACCACAGGTGCGACCAGTAAAACTGGCATTGTCTCGCCTGTTTTATATGCCGATGTTGCTATTTTAGATGCCAATTTTACCCGCAAACTACCTGCACAGATTACTGCAACCACAGGAATTGATGCGATGGTACATGCCATTGAAGCCTATACCTCCAAAATAAAAAAAAATGCTTATTCAGACTTACTGGCAAAACAGGCACTGCGTTTATTGGATCAAAACTTGAAATTGGTGCTTGAAGATGGCAGCAATATGCAAGCACGTCAAAACATGCTATTTGGCTCAATGTTGGCAGGACAAGCCTTTGCCAATGCTCCTGTGGCTGCGGTGCATGCACTTGCCTATCCTTTAGGTGGACATTTCCATATTTCACATGGGCATAGTAATGCATTGGTACTGACCGAAGTTTTAAAATTCAATGCACCTGCTGCCAAACAGTATTATGCAGAATTGATGTGTTGCTTAGACCCACGCAGCAAAGGCTGCACAAATGGATTATGTGATTTGTTTATTGATCATTTACAAAATCATTTAGATCAAAGTGGCTTGGTGTTAAAACTTAATGCACTAGGCATAGCAGAAAATATGCTACCACAACTGGCAGAAGACGCGATGCTACAAAGCCGTTTACTGCAAAATAACTCAAGAGTAATGCAAATGCAGGATGCTTTAAAGATTTACCAAGCCATTTATGCTTAACTTTTTGTACTTAACTTGCTGTATTTAAATTTATAAACCACAGATTCAGCTTGTGCTTAATAGAATAAGACTGGTTTAATTCAACCTAAAAGTTTCGTCAATAAAATCTGAAAACAGACTTATTTCAACTGAATGTTATGTAATTCACCATCAAAATTTTGCAAAATATCTTTCACAATCGGTTCTTGATGCAGCAAATTTTCAGCACATTGGTAAGCTCGTTGTTTGCGCTGTTGCTGCAAAATATATGGCGTTGTCTCATCCACATTTTCATATTGCACTTTAAACAGCGTTTTACTCCACTGTTCTTTTAAAGCACTTTCTAAAGCATGTTGCAGTTGAGTCAATAACTGCTGATATTGCTCAGGAATATGAAAAACTGATTCAGCATTAATCTGCCCCATCATCACACCATGCTGCGCTAATTCTTGCACGGCAGGCGACAACTCGCTTTGTCTAAACCAATATTCCCACTTGTCTAAAGTCCACTCACCTTCTAAAACTTGGGGTTGTAGACGCAGAATATCCTGCGGCATTAATTGATCATCGGCATTGGATGCTGTGGTTTGCTGCTGTTGCGCTGTCACACTAGCAACACTTGGTTCGACTTCAGCTGCTGCTAAATCAAATAAAGCGCTTTCTGCATCATTTGCATTTGGCGTAACTAACGATGAAGCATCATTCAATTGTAGTGTAGATGAAACAGGCAATGTTTCGGCTGATGCAGCAAGATCACCTAACGGTGCAACGGCATCAAAACTTTCTAGCAAAAATTCATCATGACTGTGCACATCAGACGCAGTGCTTGCCAATGCAGTATTATCATCTAAACCAAACAATTGCGCTTCTGCATTTGGATCAAACACGATAGATTCAGATTGTGTATCCTCTGCTTGCATTGCAGTTTCTTCATTCACTGCAGGTTCTGACATAGATTCTGGTGAAAGCGCAGCTGTTGAATGAAGCGCTTCCTGAGTCGTTTGTTGCGCTTGAATCGTCTGTTGGTCTTGATGCGTTAAAGCTTCAGGCTCATCTTCATCTAAAAAATCATCTGAAGAAGGTTCTGTAACATTGGTCTGTGCCGTGGTGTGATCTGAATAATCCTCATCTTCACAGTCAAATCCATCAAGATCAGGCACAACTGCATACTCAGATTGAAAATCGGGTGTTGCAACAGCATCCAATGCAGTCACTTGCTGTTCTGTTTGCATTGTATTTGAAGTTGCCGTAACTTGTTGAGCTTGCTCCATTTGGGCAACTGGCTGGGCAGTCGTTGTTTGCACCGTGTTTTGTGGTGCAGCAACCATCACTTCATTGGCTTGCAAAGGTCGAAATGCAAGTAAACGCAGTACGCACATTTCAAAGCCTTGTTCTTGGGTCACGGCAATTTGTAAATCGGCGCGTCCTTTACAGGAAATTTGATAATAAAGTTGTAAATCTTGTGCAGAGATCAGACCCGCAAGCTGTTGAATTTTTTGATTAATTTCAGCACTGTATTTCAGGTTTAAATCTGGTAGATATTGCATGATTGCCAATTCATGCAGTGTCGAAATTAACTGATCCAACACCAAAGAAACATCTAAAGCTTGTTGTCTAAATTGTAATAAGAGCTGACTTACACGCTGCTGTTGGTTTTGATGAATCGCTAAAATCAAATCATAGATAATGGTGCGGTCAATTAGACCTAGCATGTCTTTCACATCTTGATGATGAATTTCACCCTGACCATAAGCAATAGCTTGGTCTGTCAAAGACATCGCATCACGCAAAGAACCTTGCGCAGATTCAGCAATCTGCCAAATCGCATCTTGCTCTGCAACAATCTGTTCTTTGGCTAAAATATCGGTTAAATGACTGGTAATTTCATCGACCTGCAATGGACGCAAAGTAAATTGCAAACAGCGAGAAATCACAGTAATAGGGAGTTTTTGTGGGTCTGTGGTCGCAAACAGAAACTTCACATGCTCAGGCGGTTCTTCCAAAGTTTTTAGCAAAGCATTGAAGGAATGCGTAGACAGCATGTGCACTTCGTCAATCAGATAGACCTTAAAACGTCCCTGAGTCGGTGCATAAGGTACGTTATCAAGCAACTCACGCGTGTCTTCAACTTTGGTACGTGATGCCGCATCAATTTCGATTAAATCAATAAAACGGCCTTCATTCACCGCGGTACAGGTCGGACACACTTCGCACGGAGTAGATGTCACGCCTGTTTCACAGTTCAGGCATTTGGCTAAAATACGTGCAATGGTGGTTTTACCTACACCACGTGTTCCCGTAAAAAGATAAGCATGGTGTAAACGCCCACGTTCCAAAGCACTGGTCAATGCCCGTGATACATGGTTTTGTCCCACCAATTCATTAAAATTACGAGGACGATATTTACGCGCAAGTACCTGATACATGAATGCTCCTTTTTACAGGTCTAAGCATACTGTTTTTTTGGCAAAGAGTGAACGCACAATCACGCCTAAAACCAGCCTTTACGCCCTTGCAATTGCCGATCTGCACAGCGAATGGCTTCCTGACTCAGTCCCCAAAGTCGATAATCACCAATTAAAGAACCTGCAGCAAAATTATGGGTATAGGCAAAACTGAGTTGTCGGTCAGGGTCACACCACGCGCCTGAACCATTAAAACCCATGTGTCCAAAACCTTGTGAGCGTTTACCCAAACTTAATACGCGGTGATAGCCCAATCGCCAATGCATCGGGATAGGCATGACCCGATCACGCTTCACATATTGCACTTGGCTTAATTGCTGAAAAACTTCAGGCTGAATCAATTGCCGACCTTGCCATGATCCACCCTGCGATAACATGGCATAAATACGTGCCAAACTTTGTGCAGTAAATACACCATTAGCCGCAGGAATTACGGCTTGTAAACCTGTATCGCTAAAAAAACTAAAATTTTTCATACCTTTGGGAATCATGCCATCCTGAAAGTCTTGCGGATTTTGCCCACTCCATGCAATGACTTTATCGAATATTGACACAGGACGTTTGCCCGATTTAGCTTGGTTTTGAAATTTAGCTGGCTGTTTATTTGTGGGTGATGCATCTGTTTGCACTGATGTCACAGCAGTTTTAAATGGTCGTGCGACACGGGAAAGCTCAGATGCAGGCACACCAAAATACGCCCCATCCAAAGCCAAAGGTTCAACCAAGTATTGCTGCATCAATTTAGCCAATGTTTGGCCCGTCGCTTTTTCTAAAATCCCACCGACCAACCAACCAAAGGTTAAAGGTTGATATGCCGCCTCACTCGCCACATCAAAACGAGGCGTGGCTTGAGCCAACACATTCAGCATATGCGACCAATCTGCCATTTCAGTCGCATCGGCTATGATATTACGAATGTCATATAAACCACTTTGATGACTGAGTACATGCCTTAAGGTCATCATTGCTTTGCCATTTTGGGCGAATTCAGGCCAGTATAAATAAATGGGAGTATCGTAATCGACCAGTCTTTGACTGACCAAAATATGCGCCAGTGTCGCTAATACACCTTTGCCTGTGGAATAACATACCGATAACGTATCAGCTTGCCAGTCTTCATCTGTCGACTTTTTACCTGTGTAAATATCGACGACTTTCTGACCTTGAAAGTACACCGCTAAAGCTGCACCGCCCTGTTGGCTATGTGCATTTTGCAAACGGCTAAACTGCATCGCTAAATCACGAAATTCAGGTGCAACCCATCCACGATAATTTTCAGTTTCAGCAAAAATATAATCCTTTAAAAGTCGCATCATCCTGTTTATCTCGTTTTTATTATTAATAAACATCTAGCGCAAATAAAAAGCCTAAATCCAAAGGATTTAGGCTTTCGATCACTGAATTAAAGCGCGGTGACAACACCTGTCACGTGCGGTTTTTGGTTTTTACTGTTTCGTATTAAAAAGTCTGTATTTTTAGCTTCCGTTCCAGTTAAAAACTCAACTTTAGATGGCAAATACATAGGTAACTTAAACCAGACATCGGCTTCATAGGCATCTGGCAAAGTCAAACTCGATAAGGCTTTGGCTTTACTCCACATGCCGTGCGCAATCGCTTGCTTAAAGCCAAATGCTTTTGCAGTAATCGCGTGGATATGGATTAAGTTAAAATCGCCAGACGTTAAGGCATAACGACGACCCGTATTTACAGAAATATCCCATTCAGCTTGAACGGCATAGTTTGGCGCTTTGTTTTCTGCAGATTTTGCAGCTGCTTTAGTGGTGGTTTTTTGACGTGCTAAATACGTGGTTAAACCTTCAATCACCACCTCATTGCCTACTTTCACAGTGGTAATAAAATCAAACTGTACGCCTTTATCATGTGGTTGCAATTCACCAAATTTGCATGACAAGGTCAGTTGTTCATTCAATCCAACTTTACGGCTTTGTTTAACTTGATTACGAATATGCACCAAGCCCAAAATTGCAAATGGAAATGCTTCTTGGGTCATCATGTGCATTTGCAGACTTTGTGACAATACAGCCAAATAAATTGCAGGAATATAGCCGTTATTTTTAAACCCTGTCACTGCGTTATAGGCTTTTAAATGCTTTTGATCGACCTTGAATGAATCCACCACATATTCAACTTGCGGCAGAACTTTTTCACCTTTTGGCTTTTTAAAAATTAAGCCCTGAATCACTTTTGGATAGGCTAAATAGGGTTTTGGAAGTTGACTAAAATGGCGAGTATTCATACTGAACCTTTGAGAAGTTTTTCTAATTTATTGAAGGAGGTTCTCTCTCCCACTGGGAGAGAGCTAGAGAGAGGGTTAATCATATATCCCCTTATCTCCCTCTCCTAAGTCCTCTCCCTAAGGGAGAGGACTTTAATGGGTTAAGCCCCTAACAAGCTTTGACCACAAACACGTACCACGTTACCGTTAATACCTGTCGATGCCGATGAAGCAAAGTAAGCAATGGTTTCCGCAACATCTACAGGTAAACCACCCTGACTCATAGAGTTCATACGGCGACCTGCTTCACGAATGGCAAAAGGAATTGCAGCAGTCATTTGCGTTTCAATAAAGCCTGGTGCAACCGCATTAATCGTGATTCCGTTGTTTAACACAGGGGCGGTAAATTTCACTACGCCAATCACACCTGCTTTGGATGCTGCATAGTTGGTTTGACCTAAGTTGCCTGCAATACCTGAAATAGAAGATACGCAAATAATACGACCATTAGCATTTAAACCATCATTTGCCAATAAGTAATCGTTGACACGCTCAATTGCAGACAAGTTGATGTTAATGACTAAATCCCAAAGCTCTGGTTTCATATTTGCCAAAGTTTTGTCACGTGTAATCCCTGCGTTATGCACAATAATGTCTAAACCGCCTTGTGCAGCGGCAGCTGTTTTAATTTGCTCGCCTGCATCTGCAGCAGTAATGTCAATTGCTAAGGTTGAACCACCAATTTCAGCGGCAACACGGTCTAAATCTGCTTGTTGTTGCGGTACATCTAGGCAAATCACGTGCGCACCATCACGTGCCAATACATGCGCAATAGCTTCACCAATACCACGGCTTGCACCTGTCACCACAGCAGTTTTACCTGCCAATGGTTTTGCCCAATCTACCTCTACAGTTGCAGCATTCGAGACACGAATCACCTGACCTGATACATAAGCTGAACGTGGTGAAATGGCAAAACGTAACGTAGATTCTAAGTTTGCTGCGGCACCTTGATCTACATAAATTAAGTTAGCCGCAATACCTTTTTTAAACTCTTTACCTACCGATTTAATAAAACCTTCCAAAGCACGTTGTGCTATAGCTTTTTTTACACTGCCTGCAGTTTCTGGTGTAGTGCCAACCACAACCACGCGACCCGAAGCCTGAATTTGGCGTGGGATTGGGTTAAAGAACTCATAAAGCGCTTTTAATTGTTCAGAGTTTTCAATACCTGAAGCATCAAACACCACCACTTTAAATTTAGATTCTTTATCGCCTGGATTGAATGCACCTAAATTTAAGCCCACTTTTGCCGCAGCTTGTTGCAATTCTGCATTGTTACCTGCATAACTGTTGGCATGTACATTAGCTAAAACTTGTGCAATTGATGCAGACAAATCACTTGCTGGGGCTGCACCTAAAAGTACTGCACCTTTTACCACTGGTGTTGCAGACTCAAAACGATCTAAAAAAGTTGGGGATGGTAAACCCAAATTTTTAATGACAAATTTACCAATAGGAGATTTTGCAAATGTTTGATATTGATCAGTCATGATTATTATCTCTCATAAATTCATTTTTGATGGATTACACGATATCTTATCTTTTAACATCAATTTTGATGCCAAATACCCACATTTCAATAGCGTTACCCGTTTGTGTTAAATCATACTTGAGTTAATTATGAGATGTCTTGACCTGAATGCATTCCGCAATGTCATTGTAGTCAATACAGCTGTCATACTATTGTGCTAATGTACACATCAAGTAGACCTTTAACATGCTTGGAAAAGCCTTATGAGCAAAACAACTCAAGAAAATCCAGCAGTGGAAAATTCTGCAAAGGATTCTGTGTCAAATACATCAACTGGTACTAAACGTACAAGCAAAAGTACTAACACTGCAACCCGTTCCAACACGAGTACGACAAAAACTACACGTACCCGCACGACTAGCCGTGCTAAAACAACTGCTTCAACGCAAACAAAAGCACCATCTAATACTAATACCTCTGTTCAACAGGATAAAATTATGAGCCAAAACACTGTTCGCCGCGTTGCTATTATCGGTGGTAACCGTATTCCTTTCGCACGTTCAAATGGTGCTTACTTTAGTGCATCTAATACAGATATGTTTACAGCAGCATTAAATGGTTTGGTTGAACGCTTCAATTTACAAGGTCAACGTTTAGGTGAAGTGGTTGCTGGTGCAGTACTCAAACACAGCCGCGACTTCAATATGACCCGTGAGTGCGTACTGAATACTGCCCTTGCTCCTGAAACACCTGCTTACGATATACAACAAGCATGTGGTACTGGCTTGCAGGCTGCTTTTTTAGTTGCGAATAAAATTGCACTGGGTCAAATCGAAGTTGGTGTTGCAGGCGGTGTAGATACAACTTCTGACGCACCAATTGCTTTTGGTGATGGTTTGCGTAAAGCATTGCTCGAATTGAATATTGCAAAGACAGGTAAAGACCGCTTAAAAGCATTAACCAAAATCAATATTAAAGATTTAATGGATGCGCCACGTAACGGTGAACCACGCACAGGTTTATCAATGGGCGACCACCAAGCCATTACTACGTTGGAATGGGGCATCTCTCGTGAAGCACAAGACGAGTTAGCAGCTTCATCTCACCAAAAAATGGCGGCTGCCTATGACGAAGGTTTCTTTGATGATCTCATCACGCCATTCTTAGGTTTAGAACGTGACAATAATTTACGTGCAGATTCTACTGTAGAAAAACTAGCGAAGTTAAAACCTGCTTTTGGTAAAGGCGACGCGCGCACTATGACGGCGGGTAACTCGACTCCACTAACCGATGGTGCATCTTGCGTATTACTTGCCTCTGAAGAATGGGCAAAAGCCAATGGTCACGAAGTCTTGGCATATTTGACTTTCCAAGAAACTGCAGCAGTTGATTTTGTGGGTAAAAAGGAAGGTTTGTTGATGGCACCTGCATACGCTGTTCCACGTATGCTTGAACGTGCAGGTTTAACATTACAAGACTTCGACTATTACGAAATTCACGAAGCGTTTGCTTCACAAGTCTTGTCGACCTTAAAAGCATGGGAAGATCCTAAGTTCTGTAAAGAGCGTTTAGGTTTAGATGCACCTTTAGGATCGATTGATCGTAGTAAATTAAACGTTAAAGGTTCATCTTTAGCAGCTGGTCACCCATTTGCAGCAACTGGTGGACGTATTCTTGCCACTGCTGCGAAACTTCTGAATCAAAAAGGTTCAGGTCGCGTATTGGTATCAATCTGTGCGGCAGGCGGTCTAGGCGTAACAGCTATTATTGAAAAATAATTCTACCTAAATATTTTAGATCGGAATAAAAGCCACTTAATTTATTTAAGTGGCTTTTTTATACCTCATACTTTATAGCAATAAACATTTAATTCATTTCTATCGTTTTATTTACCTGAATGTTGTGGGGCATACCCCAGTTTTGCTTCAACATGGTCATAACAATATTGAAAAATAAAGGTATATAGCAAAATACTGAGCGTCATCAGCAAATCAATCAAAATTGCCTGCATCAAGGATTTTTCTAAGGCATACGCCACCATCGGAATAGTGGCGAGCATTAAGCCACCTTCAAAACCAATTGCATGTAAAATACGTATTTTAAAAGTTCTGTGTAATTGGTGCTTTGCTTCAAACTTTTCAAAATAATGATTAAACAACATATTCCAAAGCACCGATGTCACTGCCATTGCAATACCTAGACCACCTGTCACTTGCATTGGCATTTCAAACATATAACTTAATACCAAGGCAATAATGACCAATAAAATCACTTCATAACTCAGAGCATGTACCCATCTTCTTTTGGAAATCAACATCTGCTAACTCAAATACTTATTCTTCACCGCTTATTTTATTTTCATTTAATTGACTGTTCGAGTTAGAATCTATCAATAATATTGAAAAGTAAAACGAATGCTCAGCCATGAATATCAATCAAGATCAGCTGATTATTTTTATCACCGTCATGGAGACGGGGTCTTTTTCTGCAGCTGCACGTCAATTGGGTAAAGTGCCTTCGTCAATTAGTATGTCCATCGCCAATTTAGAAATTGATTTAGAACTAAAACTGTTTGAACGAGTTGGACGTGAACCTCTGCCTACTCCACAAGCACAGAGTCTTTACGAAAAAAGTAAACAACTGCTCATAGAAATGAAGCAGTGGAAACAGCATGCTTTCGCGCTCAGCTCTGGCCTAGAATCACACTTAAATATAGTGGTGGTATCTGAATTACTACACACTCGCTGGACAGATTATATTGTGTTACTAGAACAGCAATTTCCTGAATTGCAGATCAATATTTTCTCTGCGCCACAAGAAGATGCACTGCATTTACTCATGACTCAAGCAGCGGACTTGGCCTTTATGTTTGAACGTGAACAATTACAAAGCAGTGAACAATTTGTTGAGTTAAAGCGCGAAGTTTTAGTACCTGTTGCGGCCAAACACACCGCATTGGCTGCTCTATCTCAGGTGAGTTTTGAGCAAATTGCACAGAGTCGGCAAATTGTGGTGGCCAGCCGTGATCAACAGATTAAACCTGAATTATTGTTCTCTAAACAGTATTGGCGTACCGACAATCATCACTCTGCCTGCAGCATGATTAAACAGGGTTTAGGCTGGGGTGTCCTGCCCTTAGAAATGCTAAATGAATATCCCGAATTGCAAACCGAATTGAAGATTTTGCAATTGCTCGACTTCACACCGAAATTTGAATATTTTGTCGATTTAGTCTGGAGTCGGGAAAGCCAATTGGGTGCTGCTGCTCATTTTTTGATTAATCACGTCCGAAATCTGAGAAAAACTGGCAAATAATCTATAAACTCGGCCCCTTTTGACTTGGGTTAAAAGCTGTTTGTGATATAACTGAATGTATAAGCATTAACCTAAGAACTAGATCTCGCATGACCCAGACAGCCTTACACCAATTAAAAAACTTAACCACAATTGTTGCAGACAGTAGCGACTTAGCTGCGATTGAAAAGTTTCGTCCTTTGGATGCGACCACCAACCCATCTTTAATTACTGCTGCAGCCAATCAACCTGAAAATAAAGCGTTGATTGAAGCTGCATTTGAGCAAGCTAAAGCTGAAGGTTATACAAATGATCTATTGATTGAGCGCAGCATTGATATTTTAACGGTCAAATTTGGTGTAGAAATTCTAAAGCTCATCAAAGGACGCGTTTCAACTGAAGTAGATGCTTCTTTGTCTTATGACACTGAGGCAACCATTACCAAAGCTAAAGAACTTTTAGCACTGTACCAGGCTTATGGTGTTCATTCAGACCGCATTTTGATTAAGATTGCTTCGACATGGGAAGGCATTCAAGCGGCTAAAGTATTGGAAGCTGAAGGTATTCACACCAATTTAACCTTGTTGTTTGGTTTGCATCAGGCACATGCTTGTGCAGATGCCAAAGTGACGTTAATTTCACCATTTGTGGGTCGTATTTTAGATTGGTATAAAAAAGCTGAAAATGTCATGTACTACCCTATTGAGAAAGATCCAGGTGTACTTTCGGTGAAGAAGATTTATCAATTCTATAAACAGCACCAAGTACAAACTGAAATTATGGGCGCGAGTTTCCGCAGTATTGATCAAGTTTTGGCTTTAGCTGGTTGTGATTTGCTGACCGTTGCACCAAATTTATTGGCAGAACTAGAAGCTGATGAACGAGAAGTCGCTGCAGCATTATCAAGCAATGCCATTCAAGTTCAGGATAAACCATTGGCAGCAATTGAAAAAGAACAATTCAAAGCGCAACTAGAATCAGATTTGATGGCGTTCCAATTGTTGCAAGGTGGTATTGACGGCTTTATTAAAGCACGTGAGCAACTTGCTACCCTATTACGCCAATCTTTCGGCTTAGATGCGCAGATAAAAGTCTAAACATTTGCCTAGCTTTGTAAAAGTCCAAAATTTGTACTAAGCCACAAAACCGATGTTGTTATACTGCAACATCGGTTTTTAATGGGGTGAATTTGCGTGTTTGGTATTAGTGACCTCAGCACTTTTATAATTGGTACCACCTTAATTGTGCTCTTACCTGGCCCAAACTCACTCTATGTCATGTCAGTGGCCTCACGCTTTGGAATACGCACAGGTTATGCAGCTGCATTCGGTGTATTTACGGGTGATCTGATTTTAATTGTATGCACCATTTTAGGGGCAGCCTCATTACTGCATGCTTTTCCATGGCTATTCACCTTATTCAAAGTGGTTGGTGCGCTTTATTTAGGCTATTTAGGTATTAAACTACTGATTGCAGCCTATAAAACATGGTTTCCAAGAGCCAGAACTTCACACGGTAATACAATCGCTACGAGCAATAAAACTGAACGGGTTCATCCATACCGAACCGCTTTAATGATTAGCGTCATTAACCCCAAAGCAATTTTGTTTTATTTGTCTTTTTTTGTGCAATTCGTCAATCCTGATTATCCATACCCGATGCTGAGCTTTGCTATTTTAGCCATCGTCTTACAAATCATTAGCATGGGTTATTTGTCTGTGTTGATTTTTTCAGGAGTCAAATTGGCCAGTTATTTCAATCAGCGTTATAAAATAGCAGCCATTTGCGTTGCAAGCATTGGTATTTTGTTCTGCGGTTTTGGCTTTAAACTGGCAAGCTCAACGCTATAAAAAGTATAAAAACACTTTTGACTATTTGTTCAAATGTGTATGATCTGTTCATCAATTATAGAAAATATGTCTAAGAAAGCATGCAAAAACTTTTAAATGACTTCTCTGTGCCGACAGTATTTGCAGGCTTTATTACCTTCTTGGTCGGTATTAGTGTTTCTGCAGTTTTAGTGATTCAGGCTGCACAGATTTTAGGTGCAAATGCTGAACAAATCAGCTCTTGGTTTTGGGCGCTGGGTTTAGGTATTGGTCTAAGCGGGCTGATTTTATCTTGGAAATTTAAATATCCTGTGGCGACGTCATGGTCTACCGCAGGCTTGGCACTGATTATCGCCACGGGCAGCGGTTATAGCTTGCACGAAGCAATTGGCGCGTTTTTATTTTGTGGTGTACTCACAGCAGTGCTTGGTTTTTTGGGTATTTTTGAAAAGGTGTTGACTTATATTCCACAAAGTTTAACCAGCGCCATGTTGGCAGGCGTGCTACTTAAATTTGGAATTGCCCTATTTACCAGTCTGCAAGAAGCATGGGCATTTATCTTGTCTTTATTGGCAGCCTATGTATTGGCAAAACGATTTAGCCCACGTTATAGCATTGTTTTAACTGTATTGATTGGGGTCGCATTATGCCCAATCTTCTTACAATTTCAAATGCCGAGTGTGCAATGGAGTATTGCGCAACCTATTTGGATGCAACCTGAATTGAGTTGGTCTTCCATTTTAGGTTTAGCTCTGCCTTTGTTTGTCATTAATATGGCATCGCAATATTTACCCGGTCTTGCCATGATCAAAAGCTATGGCTTTAACCCGAATGTACGTCACTTAATTGGTTGGACAGGCACAGCACAAGCTATTTTCGCGCCATTTGGATGTTTTAGTGTCAATATCGCATCTATCAGTGCTGCTATTAGTTTAGATGATCAATCGCATCCCGATGCCAGTAAACGCTATATTGCGGGAATTAGCTGCGGTTTATTTTATATTTTGATGGGGATATTTGCAGCAACACTCACCAGTTTGCTAATGTCATTCCCTGCTGTTTTTATTACGGCTTTGGCAGGAATTGCACTGCTCGGTACAATTGGACACAACATCGCCCTCGCCTTTCAGCACGTCGCAGAACGTGAAGCCGCTTTATTGACCTTTTTATTTAGTGCTTCTGGGGTGCAGTTTTTAGGTATTGGCTCTGCATTTTGGGGACTGATTTTTGGTTGTCTGGTTTTGGCTGTTTTCAAGTTTAAACAAAGCTAAAGCTAAATAACTTAAGTAGTTAAAAACACTTTTCCCGAAGCATCGTATTGATTTACTGTATACACGATAAATTACTCAGCTGCTGTGCTTCTGATAAATTCCACCGTTTTCGCAAAAGTTTGCTGGCTTTCTTTTTGGTGCATAAAAAATTGATATTCGTGAATCAACCATGCTTTTGTATCTGGATAAAATGCTGTCGTCACAGGAATTTGCTGTTGCTGTAATGCATGCAGCATCGGCATAGATTGAGTTTCTGTTAAAAAGTCTTTGTTACCACCACTGATAAATACCGCAGGATATTTTGCCGTTAAATGTTGAATAGGCGAAATATTCTTCAGAAATTCACTGTCCTGTTTCCGATCTCCCGTGTAAGCCTGCACCAAATTATAAACACCCCACTCTACGATATTCATTTCATCTGGCGCAGTTTCAACAAACGCTTTTAGATCATAAATCCCGCAGTGCAAAATCAGTCCTTTTAGTTGTTTGCGCTGAATAGTCGGCTGTAAATTAGACTGCTGTGCAAACGTTGGATTACTCAATAATGCAGCATAATGGCTCGCTAAATTCGCCCCTGCTGAATCGCCTGCTAAATATAATTGTTGTGGATTAAGCTGATACTTTTCTGCATGTTGCGTGATGTAATTTAAAGCCTGATCAATTTGTTGCAACTGAGTAGGATAAGTTGCATGCGGGGCAAATTGATATTGTACTGCAATCACATTAAAGCCCTGTGCAGCCAACAATTTAAAATAGCCACGCGCATGTGCTTTAGAACCTGCAATCCAGCCACCACCATGAATCCAGACAATTGTCGGGCGTGCGGCTAAATCTTGCAATTGACTGTCTTGATACAAGTCAAAACTCAAATTGGGCTGCGTTGCATACACAATATCATGCTGCACTTGTATGTTTTTAGGTGCATACCAATCCATGATTATTTGCTGCAAGCCTGTGGTGAGATTAAATGCACTCGCAATGATTCGACTGTTCTGCTGCGTGGTTTGGCAAGCACTTAACAACATAAAACACAGCAACATCCAAAATAATTTCAAACCACAATTCCTTCAAGATTCATACACCCAATTCAAACCCAAGTTATTCAAAACATTTGGGTCTGTTTATTTATGAAATATAGCAACTTATTTTATCGTATAGCTTTGCCGTTGAGTTGTGCAATTTTATCATCTTCAGCCTATCATTTTTTCAGCAAATTGGGCGGGTAATTAAATGAATTATCAATCTTTTTTTAGATTTTAAATTGAACCTGTATAGACTATATGCTATCAATAAAGTGTAAGGCGCATAATCATAATTTCTGGAGTTACCCGCATGTCGTACCAAAATATTCTAGTCCCTGTAGATGGTTCACAAATTTCTTTTTCAGCGGTCAAACATGCAGCTGAAATTGCCAAAGTATTTAACAGCAAACTCACCCTAATTAGCCTTGTTGCGGAAGACCCATTTACCGATTCAGACTTTTACTATAATTATTCATCTGCCATTATGAAAGAATACTTTGTGCAAGCAACAGCCAATGCACAAAAGGCTTTAAAAGAAGCAGATGAAATTGCGCAAGCGGTAGGTGTAAATGCAGAAACTCACGTGGTTGAAGGTTTGGTTTCTGCTGAAGGTGTAATCAAAACTGCGAAAGAATTAAATGCCGATGTGATTGTGATGGGTTCACATGGTCGTAAAGGTTTCCAAAAATTATTGTTGGGTAGCTTTGCCACAGACGTATTGCGCCGTACAGAATTACCAGTGCTTATAGTTAAAGCTTAATCACAAATTTAAACCATATTTTTATCATAAATTTTAAATAAGGATTTGCCATGACAACTTATAAACACTTACTTGTTCCAGTAGATGAGTCGCCTATGTCTTATGCTGCAGCCGAACAAGCACTTTCATTGGCAAAAGATCTAAATTGCCCTGTTACCATTATGAGTGTAATTGCAGTTGATCCTTTTGTAGGTGTGGACTTCTACAAAGTTGCCCCTGCAATTACCGATTATTTCATGCAGGCTGAACAAAATGCACAAAATCGTTTGGCTGAAATTCAGCAATCTTTTAGCCGTGAAGGTATTTCGGTAGATACCAAAATTATCCGTGGTGTTGCAGCTTCAGAAGGGATTGTACAAATTGCCAATGAAATTGGTGCAGACCTCATTATTATGGGTTCACATGGTCGTACTGGAGTGAAAAAGATGATGCTCGGTAGCGTTGCTCAAAACGTATTGACTCAATCTCCTGTTCCTGTTTTGGTTGTTAAGGTTTAATTCAGTACTAACTGTGCTTTGCCCCAGTAAAAAACAAAATAAAAAAAATCCCGTTCGCCAGTGAACGGGATTTTTCTGGATAAACTTTTAAATTTTACTAAACTGCATATTCATACAGTTGGCTGAATTGAATATTCATTTCAGAGTAAAACTTAATTGACACGATGTGGTAAACGGAACATTTCATGCGTATCAGTATAAAAACTGCGACCATCTAAATTCAGTTCAATTTCCTGACCACATTCCAATAACACATGTTTTCCGACTTCGACCCATTTAAAACCATCACGAGTATTTTGCTTTTTCTTTGATGCCACCAAAGACACCAAAATTTCACGACCATTCACTGCTTTCGCAAGCATTGTTTGCATTTTTTTCAATATTTACACCAATTCATTTATAACTTACAAATTAAGCTCAATTTAAATTTTGAGCATAGTTTTTTAATACAACAACATGCATCACACTTAATTTGCAGTACATAGAAAATAAATGCAGCACAGCATGATGATGAATAACTACGAGAGAATAGAGATATTTTTATTGTACAGGTTACATTATAACATAGATTTAAAATCTTTGCAGCACCAGCTAGAAATTTGTAAAGATAATCTTAATAAAAGTAGAATTTCTTAATCAACTCATAATGCTTTGTGTCAGATTATCTCCCAAATATAAGTAATGGTATTTAATCGCACAACCCCACTTCGGTGGGTTTTCTTATTAGGCTAAATAAATCACGAGAGCAACTACAATCTGTTTGACGCTTATCTTCTGATTTTTTTATCTACAAAATTCTAAAAATAAAAAGAGTATGGTTTTTTTACCCGTACTCTTTGTGAGCGACCACGCTATCTATTAGCGCATGGTCACAAATTCTTCTGCAGCAGTTGGATGAATGGCAACAGTATTATCAAAGTCTTGCTTAGTCGCGCCCATTTTGACTGCGACTGCGAAACCTTGCAAAATTTCATCCATGCCATAGCCAATACCATGCACGCCCACGACTTTCTGTTGATCACCAACGCAGACCAATTTCATTTTAGACACTTGACGATGCTGAGTTACAGCGGTGTACATTGAGGTAAAAGAGGATTGATAGACTTTAACCCGATTTTGCCCAAACTGTTCAATAGCTTGTGCTTCACTTAAACCCACCGTACCAATAGGCGGATGACTAAAGACCACTGTGGCAACATTTTGATAATCTAAATATTCATTTGGTTTGTGATTGAATAAGCGTTCCGACAATTTGCGTCCTGCGGCAACAGCAACTGGTGTCAGCTCAATTTTTCCAATAATATCGCCCACCGCATAAATACCCGTTTGGCTGGTATTTTGGAATTGATCTACAACAATATATCCCTTTTCATCAATCTGTACATTCGCAGCAGCCAAGTTCAATGCTTGTGTATTTGGTTTACGTCCAACCGCCCAAATTAAGCAATCGATCTCGTGCTGTGAACCATCTTCAAGGTGTAATAACAAAGACTGATCTGCTTGGCGCGTAACTTTCTTTGGAATGGCTTGAGTATGCACTTGGATATGTTCATCTCGCATACATTCAAGTAATGTTTCACCTAAAAATTGATCTAAACTACGCAGCGGGAATTGCTTACGAATAAACAATCCGACTTGTGAGCCTAACGCATTTAAAACTCCAGCCAGCTCTACAGCAATATAACCAGAACCAACAATTGCCGTGCGTTTTGGTAATTGTTGCAATTCAAAAAAACCGTTTGAATCAATACCTAGTTCCGCCCCTTCAATCTCTGGAAGTGTTGGCTCGGTGCCTGTCGCTATTAAAATGTGATCTGCAGTGTATTGCTGCTGATTTACTTGAACTGTTTTTTCATCTACAAAATGAGCAAAACCCTGAATCACATCAACTTTGTTTTTAGCTAAACCAGATTGATACGATGAGTGGATACGCTGAATATAAGCTTGACGATTTTGAATTAAGGTATTCCAATCATGTAGTTTTAATTCAGTGTTAAAACCATAATCTGGACCATATTTTTGAATGGCATCAGCGATTTGTGCTGAATACCACATCACTTTTTTAGGCACACACCCCACATTGACACAGGTCCCACCTAAATTTGCAGCTTCAAATAATGCACATTTTTTTCCATATTGCGCCGCTCGATTGACCGATGCAATACCACCACTTCCCGCCCCAATTACCAAATAGTCATAATGTTTAACCATTTCATGCCTCAAATTTCGTGATTTTTGATAAACATCTGCATAAATTAAGCGCAGAAAAAAAGTGATTTTCATCAAAACTAACACATAAAACTGCATTTCCCAAGTCAGCCGAGCTGACTAACTCCACAAAATCGAGACACTGTCATTCAACTCATTTCACTGGTTATAAAAATGACTATACTCTTAAATATTATGCTTGTAAGCGTTAAAACAAAACTTTAATTTTTTAATCTTTGGGTCAATGTAAAGCTGCTTTTTTACGTACTGATCTGTAGCTAAATCACTTTCGGCTGTTCCCCACCTCAACCGATACATCAATCAAGCCCCAAGCATGTTGTATGAACTCGCACCCATCAATACTAAAGCACAAATTCTTGCTTCAAGATTTAGAGAACTATTCTGCAAATGAAGGCAATCATATTATTTGTGAAGAATATGGAGCAGATTTACAAACTTGGATAAACGCCGATTGGACTAAAAAATTGTAAACTCTAAAATCGACATTTAATGAAAAATTACTTGCTCAGTTAAACAAAATTAATACCTACTCTAGGAAGGATTATCAACTTCGCTGTGACTAAGCTAGATTATTTT